>CAZUDS010000056.1:0-5081 GCA_964619425.1 uncultured Candidatus Saccharibacteria bacterium | reverse complement strand
ACTCCAGCAGAGTGTTTGGATCTCGCCCTATGAGATTTCTCGAGAATTAGAGGAAATAGTCCGAATTTATCGGATAGATTCCTATATTCGAACTTTTTTAATAAATGAAATAGAGGTATAAATAATGCAGGGATAAAGCACCGATGCAAGAAGGGCAAGAATAAGCAAGAATATGATATAACAACTATATAGCGGCCGCTGTATAGTTATTATTGCGTTAGTTGTTGTCGCGTTATTAGCTGCCAGAGGACATACTTTCCCTTTAAAGAGGATATGCTTTCCTTTTAAGGTACGGCAGAATTTGATATACTTTTATTATTTATTCTCACTTCCTATATTCCAGATCAACTCCTTAATAATATATGTCATCAATATTTAATCGATCCCAAAAACCCATTTTTATTTCTTTGTCACCGAATGTAGAAAAAGATGATATTCAGCTGACCTTAAAACTGCTAATTCAGCCCTGGAAATGGAAAAAAGAGAAAAAAAGTAATCAGTTGAAAAAATCTACAGGTGTAGAAAATTTCAATTGGCAGGGGACGGTAAAAGAAAAATCAGCAGAAGAATTAGAAGAGCAATTTAAAAAATATTTAGGGGTTAAATATACATTTGCTTTCAATAGCGGAAGATCGGCTTTTTTGGCCATTTTGAAGGGTTTGAATTTTGAGCCAGGAGCTGAAATTCTACTCCAGGCCTTTACCTGTAATGCCGCTGTCAATCCTATAATTTGGTCAGGCCTGAGGCCGGTTTTTGTTGATATTGAAAGAGAAACCCTAAATTTAGATCCCCAAGATTTTAAAAAAAAGATTACTCCAAAAAGTAGGGCAGTATTAGTTCAGCATACTTTTGGTCTGCCGGTAAAATTGGCTGAGATTGAGAAAATCTGCCAAAAATATAATTTAATTTTAATTGAGGACTGCGCCCATTCTTTAGGAGCTGAATATGGTTCTCGAGTAAAGCGAGAGAATCACCCCGCCCCTTCTAAAGAAGGGGCGGGGTCCTCCACTTTTCAACCTCGCTACGCTTCGGGAAAAGTGGGGACTTTCGGCAAAGCCAGTTTTTTTAGTTTTGGCCGGGACAAAGTAATTTCCTCGGTTTATGGAGGAATGGCTGTTGCCAATGATTCCCGGTTGGCTCAAAAAATTAAAGAATTCCAAGAAAAATGCGCCTTTCCCTCGTATTTTTGGATTTTTCAGCAATTATTGCATCCCATTTTAACCCATTATTTAATTATCCCTCTTTACGGCTTTTTTGGAGCAGGGAGGTGGCTTTTGCTTTTTTTCCAGAAAATAAAAGTTTTATCAAAGGCAGTCCATAATCTTGAGAAAAAAGGAGAGAGACCTTCTTATTTTCCCAAAAAGATGCCTCAAGTCCTGGCAATTTTAGCTTTAAATCAATTAAGAAAGCTAAAAAGATTTAATAAACACCGAGAAAAAATTGCTAAGTTTTATGATGAAAATTTAAAGGATTTGAAAGTGTTTTTGGCTAAAAAAGAAAAGGAAAGAATTTATCTGAGATATCCTATTTTAATTGAGAGCCAAGAGACCTCAAAAATTCTGAATCAGCTTCGAAAAAGAAAAATCTTTTTAGATAACGGCTGGCAAAAGACACCTGTTGTTCCGCCAGATACCGTTCAAGAGAAAATGGAATATCAGTGGGGGAGTTGCCCTACGGCTGAAAAAGTTGCCAAAGAAATTATAAATCTTCCTCTCCATATTAACATTTCCTTAAAAGAGGCCAGAAGAATAACTAAATTCCTAAAGAGTGTCACCGAGAACGATTCTCGGTGATTGGTGAGTTGATTTTTGCAAAAGAGCAATTTTAAAAAAGCAATTTAAGATGAAAATAATATGATGGACTTATTTGATCAAAAATTTCAAGAGAATTTTAAAAAAGAAGCCCCCCTAGCAGATAGAATGAGGCCTGGGAGTTTTGAAGATTTTTTTGGCCAAGAAGAATTGGTGGGACCTAACAGCCCTTTGAGAGGCGCTATTGAATCGGATAACCTGAGCTCTCTAATTTTTTGGGGGCCACCTGGTTCAGGAAAAACGACCTTAGCTTATATTATTGCCAAGAAAACAAAAACCCATTTTGTCAAGTTTTCAGCTGCTGCAGCCAGCATCAATGACGTAAGGGCGGCTATTCAAAGAGCCAAAGAGCAGAGAAAATTTGAAAAAAAGCGCACCATCCTTTTTATTGACGAGATTCATCGTTTTAATAAGGCCCAACAAGACGCTCTTTTACCTTATGTAGAAGATGGCACTATTATTTTAATTGGGGCTACCACCGAGAATCCTTCTTTTGAAGTGATCTCTCCTTTGCTTTCTCGGTCAGCTGTTTATGTTTTAAAACCTTTGAGTTCAAAGGCAATGGGAAAAATCTTGTTAAAAGCTCTTGTTAGCAAAGAAAAGGGGTTGGGAAATTCAGGCATAAAAATCACAGACAAGGCATTGCAAAAAATTATTAATTTTGCTGATGGCGATGCCCGGGTAGGTTTAAATGCTTTAGAATTCACCGCTAATTTCTTAAAAAGCAAAAAACAAAAATTAATCAAAGAAAATGAACTTTCTAAGACCTTGGAAAAACATGCCCTTCGTTATGACAAAAAAGGCGAGGAGCATTATAATTTGATTTCCGCTTTTATTAAGAGCATGCGCGACTCTGCTTCTGATGCTGCTCTTTATTGGTTAGCCAGAATGCTACAATCCGGGGAAGATCCCCGCTTTATTGCCAGAAGAATGGTAATTTTTGCCTCAGAAGACATCGGTAATGCTGACCCTAATGCCTTAAGAATGGCAGTTTCGGTTGCCCAAGCCATAGAATATGTGGGCCTACCAGAGGCCCAAATCAATCTTGCCCAAGGCACCACTTATTTAGCTACCGCTCCCAAAAGCAATGCCTCTTATTCAGCTCTGCTTGAGGCCATCAAGGACGCCAAGCAGGGTTCTTTCGGAGTTCCACTGCATTTGCGAAACGCTGTCACCAGTTTAATGAAAAAGTTGGGTTATGGCAAAGGGTACCAATATGCCCACAATTTTCCTGAAGTCAAGACAAATCAAACTCATTTTCCCAGAGAAATAGGCGAGAAAAAATATTATTTTCCGGAAAAAGATAAAAAAGCCAACAGAAAGAAAGGGGAACCGGGAAAATCATAAATTTAATTTATGAAAATTATTTTTCAAGCAAAAAATAAATATCTTATTCGATTTGATAGGGGAGAAGAGATAATCAAGAAGTTAAAAGATTTCTGATCAGTGTTCAGATCCCGGCTTCGAACATGTCTTGTTAAGCAAGTAAAAAAAGAAGGGGGCAGGATTTGCCCGCCCCTTGCCCCTTTCGGGGCTTAACAACTCAGCTGATAAGCTGAAAGTTTATCCCTTTGCCAGCGCTGCCGGCCGGATGTAGGTGTACTTGAACCCAAGTACGGTTGCCTTCGCAGGAAAGTGTTACCGTCCCCCCTCTGCCGAAACCGGGAGTGGGAGAGATTTTTGGCAACAAGTCCCTGATTTCCTTAAAGGCCTGTTCAGCCTTTATTCCCGCAGCGAACTCCGCCGCTAGTTTTTCTGCCCGCCTTGCTTGTTCTGGAGTACACATTACTCCTTCCTTTCTTTTTTTCCCTTTCTTTTTGTGCTGGTTAATGCAGCCGTTGCCATCCATTACAAAGAGCCGTTATACAAAGAGCTGTTCTCTGTCTCACCTCCCTCCTTGAGATAAAATAGAGTGTCACTAATACTGATATTACCATAAAAGCATAAATAAAAACAGGGACTTTTCCACAAGGCAAAGAATTCTTGACAACGATAAATAAAATTTTACGTACAGGATCTGACCCCGCACGCATTTGTTCGCCAGGAGGGCGATTTTTTGTTAGAATGAAAGATGAAATAGATTGCCTGTCTTTTTATTATGGAAATAAAAATTAAAGAACTAAAAAACAAAGAAATTTGGGAAAATTTTCTCTCGGGGTGCGAGGAAAAGACCTTTTTGCAATCTTGGAATTGGGGAGAGTTTCAAAAAATGATGGGAAATAAGATTTGGCGACTAAAAATCGGAGAAGACCTGATGGTCTTGGTGGTGAAAATTAAAGCGAGAAGGGGGAAATTTTTATTAATACAGCATTTAACTCAAGGCGCAAAACTCAAAACTCACCCCAAGTTAGATAGCTTCGCATCTAACGGGGCAAGAAACTACAACTTAAAACTCAAAATTTTAAGAATTTTATTTGATGAATTAAAAGAAATTGCCAAAAAAGAGAATTGCAGTTTTATCAGGGTGGCGCCACTTTGGGAAAGGAGTGAGGAAAATATAAAATTATTCAAGGATTTGGGGTTTAGAAACTCTCCCATGCACGCTTCGACTTACGAGGCAACCTGGAAACTTGATATTACGCTTTCAGAAGACGAGCTTTTAAGGAATATGCGCAAGACCACCCGTTATCTTATTCGCCAGGCCCTGAAAAATCCTAAACTCGAGGTTATTAAGAGCGATAAAATAGAAGAGGCAGAACTTTATGATAAACTTAATCGGACGGTAGCCAAGCATCAACGTTTTATTCCCTTTTCTTTTGAGTTTATCAAAAATGAATTTGATGTTTTCAAAAAAGATGGTCAAACTTTACTGTTTTTTGGGAAATATCAAGAAGAGATTATTGCTTCAGCCTTAATTATCTTTTGGTCAGGAATTGGTTTTTATCATCAGGCGGCTTTGTTGCCTCAATATCACCGAATTCCGATTTCTTATCTTTTGCAGTGGGAAGTAATTAAAGAGGCAAAAAAAAGAGGGTGTAAATTATATGATTTTTGGGGATATGTTAATCCCAAAGAAAATCCTGAGCATCCTTGGGCCGGACCCACTTTATTTAAAATGGGATTTGGTGGATATAAAAAAGAGTATGTTAAGACCCAGGACTTACCTCTTTCTTGGAAATATTGGCCAATTTATCTTTTTGAAAAATTGAGAAAAATCAAAAGAGGTTTCTAAATTTTATAGAAATCTTATTTTAACTTTAACCACCAATATTTTGTCATCAAGAACCGTTCTTGATGGATTGAACTATTATGAGGAGAAAGCAATATTTT
>CAZUDS010000055.1:0-5130 GCA_964619425.1 uncultured Candidatus Saccharibacteria bacterium | reverse complement strand
GACCAAAATCCCAAACTGTTTTGCTGTCGCCGAAGGCGACTCCCCGTAGGGTTGCTTTGTAATTTTGAATTTGTGATTTCTAACAACGTTATGGTTGAAAAGAAAAGCGAAAACTTAATCGCGCGTCCTCCTGTAGTCGTTATTCTGGGCCATGTTGACCATGGGAAATCAAGCTTGATTGAGAAAGTGAAAGAAATAAAAATTTTAGAAAAAGAAGCCGGTGGCATCACTCAGCATATAGGGGCCTACGAGATTGAACATAAAGGCCAAAAAATTACTTTTATTGATACGCCTGGCCATGAGGCCTTTTCCGCTATAAGATCACGGGGCTCTAAAGTGGCAGATATTGCTATTTTGGTTGTTGATGCTGCTGAGGGAACGAAAATCCAGACCAAAGAGGCAATTTCTCATGTTAAGATGGCTCAGATTCCAATGATTATTGCTTTAAATAAAATGGACCTTCCGGGAGCTAACCCTGAAAGAGTAAAAAGAGAATTAGAAAGAGAAAACGTAAAAGTAGAATCTTTAGGGGGTAGGGTGCCAGCAGTTGAGATTTCGGCTAAGACCGGCCAAGGAATTCCTGAACTCTTAGAACTAACTTCTTTGGTAGCCGAAATGGAAGATCTAAAAGCCGATATTGAAAAGTCGGCTGAAGGGGTGGTTATTGAGTCATATTTGGACTCAAAAAGAGGGCCAACAGCTACTCTTTTAGTGAGAAATGGCATCTTGAAAAAAAATGAGATTTTAGCTACTTCCTCTGCCTGTGGGGTCGTCAGAATTTTAGAAGATTTTCAGGAAAAACCCTTAGAAAAGGCCTTGCCTTCCCAATCAGTTATAGTGGTTGGTTTTGAAAGGACTCCCCGAGTAGGAGAGAAATTCATGGTTTATCCTTCTTTGCAAGAAGCTCAAAAAGGAATTGAGCCGGGAAGAACAAAAGAGCCAGGAAGAGTTATTGCCATTAATGAAGGCAAAAAAGTTTTAAACTTGATTTTGAAGGCAGATGTCCTGGGGTCTTTGGAAGCAATCGGGGGAGTTTTAGAAAAACTGCCGCAAGAAAAAGTGGTCTTGAGATTGTTAGAAAAGGGGGTCGGAGAGATTAGCGAAGGAGATATAAAATTGGCAAAGGGGGGCCGGGCTAAGGTTTTGGGTTTTAGGGTAAAACCAGATGCAGTAGCTAAAAAATTGGCAGAGAGAGACGGGATTACAATAATAACTTTTGATGTCATTTATGAATTAGTTCAAGCCGTCAGAACTTTAATGGAAAAACGAGTGACTCCAGAAATAGTGAGAAAAGATTTAGGAAAACTTAAGATATTGGTTCTTTTTAAGAGAGATAAAGATCGTCAGGTGGTAGGAGGTAAGATGTTGGAGGGGGAGATAACAAAAGGAACAATGATTGAGGTTTTTAGAGGAAAAGAGAAAATTGGCCAAGGAAAATTAGTGAACTTACAAAAAAATAAAAAAGATATTAAGAGAGGCGTAAAAGGGGATGAAATGGGCATTTTATATGAAGGCAAGGGCTTGATTGAAGAGGATGATATTCTGGTAATTTATAAAGAAGAGAAAAAGAAAGCAGAATTATAATGGAAATAGAGATTCCAAATTACAAATTGTAAATCACAAACAAATTCCAATGTCCGAAATTTAAATGTGAAAATTCCTAATTCCCAATTCCTAATAAAATGTCCAATAACTAAATAACCAATAACAAAGAATTTTTAGACATTGGACATTTAGGAATTAAAAATTTTATTGGAAATTGGGAATTGGAAATTGGGAATTAATAGCTTTGGTCATTTGGTAATTGGTATTTGGAATTTATTTGGAATTTGGTGCTTGGTGCTTGGTGCTTGGTGCTTGGGATTTAAGTTACTTTTGGTGCTTATAATTTGGCGCTTCAAAATTTTGTGTCTCAAAGAATTCCAAGAGTTAATTCGCTCATCAAGAAAGAGATAGCTAAACTTCTTTCAAAAGAGGTTGATTTTCCCAAAAATACCCTAGTGACTGTGAGCAGAGTAGATTGCTCTCCTAATTTAATTCAAGCCAAAGTTTATGTCAGCTGCTTACCCCAAGAGCGAGAAAGAGAGGCCTTTAAGATTTTAAAGAGAAATATTTGGTTTTTACAGAAAAAGCTTGATAAAATATTAAAGATGAGGCCAGTGCCTAAAATTATTTTTGTTCAAGACAAACAAGCAGAGAAAGCTACAAGGGTTGAGGAGTTATTGGAAAGGATTAAAAGAGGCAATGGCAATGACTTTTGACGACAATGACTTTTGACAATGACAATTAGATAGTCAAAATATTAGCCACAGTCCGTTAAAATGCCGAGGTGCTGGAATTAGAAGACAGCATGGACTTAAAATCCATTGGAGATTTATCTCCGTGCGGGTGCAAGTCCCGCCCTCGGCACACGGGAGAATTTGTGAGTAAACCCCGCATGAAAAACAAAGATAAAACAAAAATTTCATGCGAGCCGGAAGCCGCGGAGGTGTCAAGTCTATTTCCCTTTAATAGTTCGCTCACTATTATTTGAAAGAGAAAATAGACTTGACACCAATCCACAATCCACTTGACACCAATCCACAGTAGCGAGCTTTTTACCCCGTAGTGAGCCGTAGGTTCTACTACTGGGGTGTCCTACTACTGGGGTAAAAGAAAATTTTTCATAAAGGTCGAAAACACATTAATACTTCAAAATAATTATCAATTATGAACAACAACGAAGGTTTCTCAAATTTAATAATTATCGGTCTTGTATTAGCTGTCATTATTGTCGGCGTTGTTGGATATTTTATATTAATTCCTAAACCCACAACCTTTCCCCAAGGAGACCAAGGGAAACCAGAGCCGCTAATGACGCTCGCCCCATATGTAGATGTTGAAGCTACGGTTCTTTCATTATTCCTTGACGATTTACATTCACATTGCAAGGCACCAGAAGTTTGCCCAAGAGACAGGATAACTCTTAGAATAGATAAAGTTATTGATAATTTTGGTTTAGAGTTCCCGCCATCTTTCCGCAGCAATGATTTTACTGATTTAAGCAAATGCGAAGAGGTTCAAAATTTCTTGGAGAAAGAGAAAAGTCTTTACTTGAAAACAATCAGTCAGTGTAAAAAGGTTGCAGTGTGGGTAGGACCAGAACTTCCTCAAGGAAGGCCTGAAACAAGGCACCAGTTTTCAGGGGTGTTCAGCGTAGAAATCAACCGGAGAGGCATTGATGAACTGCAGAAAATTCTGCGGAATCAGTTTGAATCAGAGTTATCCATTAGTCCTTATGTAACGGAAGGTGATGAGCTTGAGTTCATCCTTAAATACAGTGCTAGACCCGCCAAACTTAGAAGTGACATACCTCCAACTTGTCCTACTGGATGGATATTTAAATCAGGCAGCTGTATACAAGAAGATTGCGAAGGTCCTGAGTGCGTAGCATTTTCTCCTCAGTATAGTGAAAAACCTGCTGAATTGGAAAATGATTATATAGTTTATCGTTTACCACAACGCACAAATGAAGTAACCGAAAAGATACTTTCAGGATTAGAAGAAAGTTCTAAAATTAAAATTAGAATTTGGCAACCCCTTTTGATGAGCAGAGAGATTGGTGAATATGAGATAATTCCTTAATTTTTCGTTTTGTTGATCTTAACCTCTTGTTTGCTGTAAAAAGAATTTGCCGCCAAACCCCAGTAGTAGAAGCTTCGTTTCACTGCGGGGCAGGTTGTCAAAGAACGCGGCGAGCCCGGCGGCAGGCAGGCGAGCCGCTAAATGGACGGTTAGACGTGCGATTCCGACCAGACGTCCAATTATGTCCGGCATTTTTTACACTTTTAACCTTTAACTTTGAACTTGAGAGAAGCGAATATGCCAAGCCGGACTTGGCATAGTCGCTTGACAATTAATTTTGTATTGTTAATATAAAAGTAACATAAAGAATTAACTTTTAAGGATATATAAAATGGCTATGAAGGCAACAAAAAACAATAAAACTCATTTAATTTTTCCTCGGGAACTTTTAGAAATCATTGATGAATTTATTGGCAAAAGAAAAAGAAGCAAATTTGTGATTGAGGCAACCAGGGAAAAATTAGCCAGAGAAAGATTTTTCCATGCCCTAAAGGAGGCGGCTGGTGCTTGGAAAGACAAAAATCATCCTGGGTTACAGACCAAAAAAGATGTTGAAAGGCATATCAGGGGACTAAGAAGGTCTTTTAGGAAAAGATTTGAAAAGATTTATGCTTAGTAGATTTTTAATTGACTCAGATGTTATCATCTGGTTTTTAAGGGGAAGAAAAGAGACAATTTCTTTGCTTGAGAAATTGGGCAGGGCCGGGATTCCAGCTTGCTCACCTATTTCCATTATTGAGGTGCGCTTGGGGATGAAAAAAGATGAAGAAAAAGAAACTTCTCAATTTTTGGATTCTCTTGAGATTTATCCTCTTGACCGAAAAATTGCTAATTTAGCTGGAGAATTTATGAGGAGATACAAAAAGAAGGGAGTTACCCCAGAAACTCCCGATGCCATCATTGGAGCTACCTGCATTTTGCATAATTTAACCTTAGTTACCTATAATATTAAACACTATCCATTTAAGGAACTTAAGATTTATCCGCTTAAAGAAAGATGCTGAGATAGAATTTGTATGGGTGCTATATCCTTTGAAAAAGAGAAAAAAAGTGATAGGATAGAAAGAGAGAGGTCCTCTGTTTTGCAGCCAATCGCATTCGGCCTTTGGTTCGTGCTCTTGGCGAAATGGGGAAAGGTCGGAAAAATATTTTTAAAATCTATGCCTAATCAAAAAGCACAAACTCCAGAACAGGGAAAATTAATTGGCAAGGTTTCTCATTATTTTGATAAGATAGAGGTAGCAGTGATTGCCTTAGATGGCGGCTTAAAGGTTGGTGAGACAATCAGAATTGTTGGTGGCGTGGATACTAATTTTACTCAGGAAGTTGAATCAATGCAAGTAGAGCATGAAAATGTCAAGAAAGCCAAAAAGGGAGATGAAGTTGGCTTGAAAGTGAAGGAGAGGGTGAGGGAAGGATATAAGGTTTATAAGCTGTAAAATTCCAAATCCCAAATTCCAAATCCCACTGATAAAATTCGAAATCCGAAATCCGAAATCCGAAACA
>CAZUDS010000054.1:0-5240 GCA_964619425.1 uncultured Candidatus Saccharibacteria bacterium | reverse complement strand
TCAGAATGTTCAGATCCCGGCTTCGAACATGTTGGCTTCGAACATGTTTGTTCTCTGGTGGACTTCGTAAGTCCACCACATTATAAACCGAAACTGGCTTGGCTATATTCTTAGCTTTCTATATTCTTAGTTTTCTATATTCTTAGTTTTGTTTTCTCAAAATTGACAATAGAGGGCTGAATTTTAGCAAATAATGGCTTAGGGGTCTTGATTTTTACGTTCGGCAAAAAGCTTTTTAAGTACTCAGTGGCTTCTTTTTCTGGCCAGGTTTTTATTTTAATGCCGAGCATTTTAGCTAATTTGGCATTGGTTTTTGGAAGCAACGGCTCCCAAGCCAAATGAATTGCCAGCACTATTAACAAGCCGTTAGTCATCACTTTCTTAAACTCGTTTGAGTCCTTTTCCAGTCCCCAAGGAGCATTTTGATCTAAGTATTTATTGCCAAAAGCAGCGATGTCAAGAATGGCTTGAATATACGACTTAAACTGACAATTAAGAATATAGTCCCTGGCTTTTTCCAAGAGGATTTTTATTTTTATCATCACCTCGTTTTCTATTTCTTTTCCGGAAAAGCCACTTAATGGGAGGGCTGGTTTTAACACTCTATTAATGAGGTTGCCAAGAGTTCCTATTAAGACGCTGTTATTTATTTCAACAAAATGAGACCAGGAAAAGTCAGCGTCAGCGGTTTCCGGCATAATTAAAGCAAGATAGAATCTGACCGGGTCAACGCCATATTTTTCTCCAATATATTTGGAATCAACAATAATGCCCCGACTTTTGGAGAACTTATGACCTTCTAAAGTAAGAAAATGATTGATTGCTGGATAATCAGGCAAGTGAATGTCTTTATAGGCGCCATATAATTGGGCTGGCCAAAAAAGAGTATGGAAGACCAAATTATCTTTGCCCATAAAGTAATAATGGCTCGCTGATTCTTTGGGATACCAAAAATCCTGCCATTTATCTGAGCCCTTGGCCCACTCCATAGAGGCAGATAGGTAGCCAATCACCGCCTCAAACCAAACATAGATTCTCTTTTCCCCGGCATTTTTTATCCTTAATTTAAGAGGTAAACGCTCAACCGGGATTTTTACGCCCCAATTTATGTCTCTGGTAATACATCTCGGTCTAAGCCCGCCTCTGAGCCAACCTAAGGTTTCTTTATACACCCAATTCCGCCAACCAGGACCATTTTTCTCCACGTATTTCTTGAGAAACGACTCTGTCTTCGGCAGGTCAAAGAAATAATGCTCGGTTTCTTTGAGAACGACTGGGGAGTTAGCGGCTTTGCTTCTGGGATTAACCAACTCGCCCGGACTTAAGAGCTTGCCGCATTTATCACACTGATCGCCCCGGGCATTGGAGGACTTGCAATAAAAACAAGTACCTTGAACATATCTGTCTGGCAGAAATCTGTTTTCTTCTGGAGAAAAGTATTGGCGTGATATGTCCTGATAGATATAGCCGTTCTCGGCTAATTTAATAAACATATCCTGAACGACTTTTTGATGAGTCCTAGTAGTGGTTTTGGTGTAAATATCAAATGAAAAATTATAAAGAGCAAAAAGTTTTTTATTCTTTGGGTGGTATAGCCCAACCACTTCTTTGGGAGAAATGTTTCTCTCCTCGGCTTCAAGGGTAATCGGAGCGCCATGACAATCGGAACCCGAAACCATCAAAACATTATTGCCAATATATCTATGAAAACGAGCATAAATGTCAGCCGGGATTAAATATCCTGCCAAATGACCGATATGAAGCTCTCCATTAACATAGGGCCAGGCAACCCCAATAAAAATATTACGTTTTTTTCTGCCAGCAATTTGTTTGACCATAACAATAATAAATAATAAATGGGTCTGGCGGTATCAAATACCGCCAGATTGGCGGTATTTGATACCGCCAGACGAATACTGCCAGACGAATTGATACTGCCAGACGAAGTTAAGCCACTGAAACAAGAGATTGTTTTGAAGAAAGAGGAGCCAAGCTCCGTCCTTTTCTAAAAACAATATTTCCTTCTTGAACGTCTATTAAGATTCTTTCCCCTTCTTTAATTTGGCCAATAACAATCTTTAGAGCCAAAGGATCAAGAATCATCTTTTGAATAGTCCTTTTTAGGGGTCTAGCGCCCAAGTTCTTGTCAAAGCCCTTATTCACGAGCCAATCCTTCGCCTCTTTGGTTACGTCTATTTTGATATTCTTTTCCTCTAAACGTTTAAATACTTTTTGAAGCTCAACAGTGACAATCTCTTTAATCTCTGACTCGTCCAAATAATTAAAAAGAACAATTTCGTCAATTCTATTGAGAAACTCTGGCTGAAACTCTTCCTTGAGGGCTTCCATTATTTTTTCTTTAAGCCCGAGGGCTCTTTTTTCCTCTTCTTTGCCGATAAAGCCCAAGCAGCCCATCTTGGAAATAAAATCAGAACCAATATTAGATGTCATAATTAAAATAGTATTTTTGAAAGAGACCGTTCTGCCCTTGGCGTCTGTTAAGCGGCCATCTTCTAAAATCTGAAGCAAGATATTAAAGATCCCTGGATGGGCTTTTTCAATTTCATCTAATAAAACAACGCTGTAGGGCCGGCGCCGAATCTTTTCTGTAAGCTGACCGCCTTCATCATAACCAATATAGCCGGGAGGCGAACCAATAATTTTGGAAGTGGTGTGGCTCTCTGTATACTCTGACATATCAATCTGAATAAGGGCGGATTCATCATCAAATAAGAACTCAGCCAGCGCCTTGGCGGTTTCGGTTTTTCCTACGCCGGTTGGGCCCAAAAAGATAAAAGAACCCAAGGGCCGTTTTTCCTCAGCAATACCTGCTCTGGAACGGCGAATAGCATTGGAAATGGCTCTCAGGGCTTCTTGCTGACCGATAATTCTCCGGGAAAGAATTTTTTCCATCTTTTCAAGTTTTTTCGCCTCTGTTTTTAAGAGCCGGGTGGCCGGAATGCCTGTCCAGCGGGAAATAACTTTTGCCACATCCTCCTCTGTCAGCTCCTCTTTTAAGAGCTTACTTTTCTTCTGAAACCCCTGAAGCCGATTCTCCACTTGTTTAAGGGTTTTCAAAAGTTCAGGAATTTTGCCGTATTTTATCTCAGCTACTTTTTGTAAATCCGCTTTTTGAGCTGCTTTCTCAGCCAAATATTTTGCCTCGTCAATCTTTTGCTTCAAATCCTTGATTTCAAAAATAATCGCTTTTTCTTCTTTCCAACGCGTCTCAAGGTTGCGAAGCTTATCTTGTAAATCAGCTAATTGCCTGGCAATTATCTTTTTTCTTTTTACCGCCTCTGCCTCTTTCTCTTTAGCCAGGGACTGCTTCTCAATTTCTAACCTTTGAACTTCCTTTTTCAAAACCTCTAACTGAATCGGTTCTGACTCAATCTCTAATCTTAAAGCCGAGGAGGCCTCATCCATTAAATCCACGGCTTTGTCTGGCAAAAATCTATCGGTGATATACCGGGAAGCCAATTTAGCAGAAGCAATAAGGGCTTCGTCTTTTATTTTTATGCCGTGATGAAGCTCGTATTTTTCTTTGATGCCCCTCAAAATAGCAATGGTATCTTGAACTGACGGCTCTCTCACTAAAATCGGCTGAAACCTTCTTTCTAAGGCCGGGTCTCTTTCAATATATTTTTGATATTCCTTTAGGGTAGTGGCGCCAATTGCCCTTAACTCACCCCTAGCCAAAGCCGGCTTTAGCAAGTTTGAAGCATCAATAGCGCCCTCGGCTGCTCCGGCTCCCACTAAAGTATGAAGTTCATCAATAAACAAAAGGTAGCGGCCAGCAGCTCTTTCTACTTCTTTAAGAAAGGCCTTGATCCGACTTTCAAATTCCCCCCGATATTTCGTGCCTGCGACCATTGCGCCCAGGTCCAGGGCGACAATCTCTTTGTTTTTTAAGCTCTCCGGCACCTCGCGCTTAATAATTCGCTGGGCTAAGCCCTCCACGATTGCCGTTTTGCCAACACCGGCCTCCCCAATTAAAACCGGGTTATTTTTGGTGCGGCGGCTCAAGACCTGCATTACCCTTTTAATTTCATCTTCTCGGCCGATAACAGGGTCTAACTTGCCCTGGCTGGCTAATTCCGTTAAGTTGCGGGCATATTTTTCAATGACCTGATATTTACTTTCCGGGTCGGGATCTGTAATTCTTGTTCCTCCCCGAATTTCCGACAAAATCTCAAGCAAGGTATTGTAATCCAATTTTCTCCCTTTTTCCAAAGTAGCGGTGCCGCCTCCGGAGTGAAGCGTCGCTTGCATTAAGACCTCCTTTGCCTTGGTCTCTGTTTGCAAAAGAGCCAAAAAGAAATGTTCCACAGAAATAAATTCATCGCCCATCTTAGCCGTCTCGTCTTTGGTGGCATCCAAGACCTTTGCCATATCCTGGGTAAGATAAAACTGGCCAAAGCTCTGGGGAGGCGTCGCAATAACAGGAATCTGACTGATAGCCGCCTCAACTTTTTCTTTTAGCCGTTCAATATCAACTCTTAATTGCTGCAAAATTGTCTGAACAATGCTTTCTTGCTGTAAAAGCAATGCCAAAAGCAAGTGGAGGGCATCCACTTGTTGCTGCTTTCTCTCTTGGACAATCGATTGAGCTCTAAATAAGACCTCTTGGGCTTTATGAGTAAAACCTGAACCGAACATAATTCTATTTCCTTTTTACCAAACCTTCCAAAAAAAATCAACCCCGTTAGAGAATAGCGGGTCTTGTTATTTAAACTAAGAGATCAATTCTCTAACCGGCGTCAACCCCGTTAGAGAATAGCGGGTCTTGTTATTTAAATTAAGAGATCGATTCTCTAACGGGGTCAACCCCGTTAGAGAATAGCGGGTCTTGTTTCTTAAACTAAAAGCACAATTCTCTAACCGGCGTCAACCCCGTTAGAGAAATTGTATATTATTGCTCTATACAATAAAACGGACGACTAACCCTACACGTTCCCCTTTCTGCTAAACTCCACGTAGCGTCCATTGCGGTTTTGATACCAAAACCGCTCCGGAGATGCCAAGTCCCAGAAGTCCAATCATTACAGAACTGGAATGGTAAAGAACCCTCACGTCTTCCGTCTGCCCTTGTGTTAGTCCAAACTCTATCTCGTCCTTCTCTCCTTCTTCCAAACTCGGTAAGTTGTATTGCGGCCTGTAAAGTACCATCCGTGAGATCAGTCCAATTGTTTGCAACTCTCGTAGTACGATCAACAAGATAAATGGGTCCTGTATGACGT
>CAZUDS010000053.1:0-5283 GCA_964619425.1 uncultured Candidatus Saccharibacteria bacterium | reverse complement strand
TTCTAACGGGGCTCGCTTAATTAAAATCTGTAAACAACGCGACTAATTCCTACATATTATAATAGGTAATAAAAGTATGCCCAGCAATACAACTTCCAGCGTGTTTTTCTGTAAGACAACCCGAGGAAGAAGATTTCTGGGCTTGCGATTTTCAGAATGCAAACGTCAAAAAACGGCGTTTGGCGCTGGAAGTTGATAGACCGGATATGATTATTGGTGTTCCAAAAGAAATAAAACTAAAAGAAGGCAGAATAGCCGTCACGCCCGAAGGCGCGGCAAAATTTGTTGAAGCCGGCCATCAAGTTTTGATTGAAGATAATGGCGGAAAAATGTCGGGAATTTTAAACGAGGACTTTGAAAAAGTCGGCGCTAAAATCACAAAAAACCTTAAAGAAATTTGGAGAGCCGATATGGTGATGAAAGTAAAAGAGCCCCAAGAATCGGAATTTCAATATTTCCGGCCCGGACTTATTCTTTTTACTTACCTTCATCTGGCGGCTTTTCCGAAACTCACTGATGAACTCCAAAAAAAGGAAGTGATTTCCATTGACTACGCCACAGTTGAATTGCCAGACAAATCCTTGCCGCTTCTCAAACCTATGAGCGAGGTAGCTGGACAGCTTGCCGGAGAAATCGGACCCCAACTTTTAAGAACCGGAGCCAAGACCCGGAGAGTCCTTGTTCTTGGCGGCGGAGTGGCCGGCGAAAATGCTGCCAAAGTCCTGCTTGGTCAAAATATTGAAGTCATAATTATTGAAAAAAATCCAACAAAAATAGAATATCTAAAAGAAAAATTCGGGGGCAAGGCGAATGTATTTTCTCCGGATGAGAAACCCATTGCCGGCTTGCTTCCCGAAATTGATATTTTTATTGGTGCCATCCTGGTTACCGGCGCCAAGGCCCCAAAAATAATAACCGAAGAAATGGTAAAAACGATGAAAAAAGGTTCGGTAATCATTGACATTTCAATTGACCAAGGTGGTTGCGTTGAGACCTCAAAGCCCACAACCCACGAAAATCCGACTTTTGAAAAACATGGCGTAATCCATTATGGCGTTGCCAATATGCCGGGTAGGGTTCCCAATATTTCCACTTTCGCTTTAACAAAAGAAACTATTTCCTACGCCTTAGAACTTGCCAATAAAGGATTTGAAAGGGCCGTAAAAGAAAATCCGGCTCTGGCTAAAGGCGTTAATGTTTATAAAGGAAAAATCACCCACCAAAAACTGGCTGAAGCATTCGGTAAAGAATACGCGCCTTTAGAAAATCTTCTCTAAAATATTTGACTAAAAATAAAAAAACGCCTTTTTTCAAACGGACGTTTTGTCTCTTATGCCGACATGTTCGAAGCCGGGATCTGAACACCTGGAGTTCATTCCAGTCCTTCCAAGGGACTTGTTTTTTGTTGTGATTTTGCTAAATTGAGGGTAACTGAACTTTTTTATTCTATGCTTGATTCACCAGTTCAGCAAATCAAAGAGCGTTTAGATATTGTTGAGGTTATTTCAAGCTACATTAAACTTGAAAAGGCCGGGGCAAACTATCGGGCGCTTTGTCCTTTTCATCCTGAAAAGACCCCCTCTTTTTTTGTTTCCCCAGCCCGCCAAATTTGGCATTGTTTTGGCGCCTGCCAAACAGGGGGTGACGTTTTTAAGTTTGTAATGCAAATTGAGGGTATGGAATTTGGCGACGCTTTGCGAATTTTGGCTCAAAAAGCAGGCGTTGAGTTGAAAAGACAAGACCCTAAACTAATAACCGAAAGAAAGCGGCTCTACGAAATTTGTGAATTGGCGGCTAAATTTTTTGAAAAGCAGCTTCAGGAAAGTAAATCAGGCCAGGAGGCGAAAAAATACCTTTTGGGTCGGGGAATAACTGAGGACTCAATTAAAAAATGGCGATTAGGATTTGCCCCGGATAGCCAGTTTGCCTTGTCTAATTTTTTGAAGGGAAGGGGGTACGAAGAAAAAGAAGCGGTAAAGGCCGGTCTAACTTTAAGAACAGAAAACAATATTATTAGGGATCGCTTCCGAAACCGCATCATTTTTCCAATTTTTGATTTTAGCTCCCAAGTGATTGGTTTTGGGGGAAGGATTTTTTGTCCCGTTGCCGAAATTGGCGATAGTTCTGAGCAAAGCCCGGAAGACGAGAGAACCGGCAGCGCTAAAAGGCAAAGAGCGGACAGTGTCGGCATTGGGACGGCAAAGTATATTAACACGCCGAGCACCTTGCTCTATGACAAGAGCCGAACTTTATATGGTTTAGACAGAGCCAGGATAGATATTCGTAAAAAAGATTCTTGTCTTCTTGTTGAGGGATATACCGACGTAATAATGTCAGCCCAGGCAGGTCTTGAGAATGTCGTTGCTACTTCAGGCACCGCTCTGACTCCTTATCAGTTGGAAATTCTAAAAAGATATTCCCAAAATCTTGTTTTGGCTTTTGATATGGATATTGCCGGCGATACGGCTACCAAGAGAGGCATAGACCTAGCCCTAACCCAGGGCTTTAATCTAAAAGTTATTATAATGCCGAAAGGAAAGGATCCGGCCGACATTGTAGCTGCTTCTCCTGAGGACTGGGGGAAATTAGCGGCTCAGGCAAAAGATATCATTGAGTTTTATTTTGAGACCACTTTTAGAAGGTTTGACAAAAAAACCTCCTCTTTTAAGCCGGAAGAGAAAGCAGAGATTGCCAAGAATTTATTACCGGTTATTAAGAGGATTCCTAATAAAATTTTGCAGTCCCATTGGCTGTCTGAACTCGCAAAGAAAATTGATGCTAAAGAAGAGGACTTGGAAGCAGAATTGAAAAAATACTCTTCTGGCATTAAGAGAGAAAAGCAAAGGGAAGAAGGGGTGGCTCAACCCTCTTCTCCCAGAAAATCACGTCAAGAAATGTTAGAAGAGGAAATTCTCTTATTAATTTTACAAGAGCCAAAAATTTTGGAAATTTTAGAAAAAGACAGTCCTTCCCTATTTTCACTAAAATTTCAGGAGATTTTGAAAATATTTCAAAAAGCAAAGGATAAAGAAGAAACTCTTAGCCCGAAATCTTTAAGGGGACCTGACAAGGAGAGCGCTAATTTTTTGGATTATCTTGCTTTGAAAGCTGATTTTAGGAAAATAAAAGAACCTCAGAAAGAGGCCTTATCCTGTCTTCAAATTCTTAAGAGTTTAGTGACCAAAAAAGAACTAGAAGAGATTTCGCAGGAAATCAGAAAAGCTGAAGAGAGTAAGCATTCCCGAAGAATTGAATCTCTATTGGAAAGGTTTAATGAATTGACCAAAAAATTAAAAAACTTGGATTAATCCCGTTAGAGAATGATAGACATATTTAATTATATCGGAAACTGAAAAATCAAGTCCGAAGGACGCAGATTTTTCAGATCTTCCGATTAAGCCCGCTCTAATTTTGCTGTTCTATTAAAGAATTAGCCAAATAGAAAAATAAACTTGGTTTAACTCTTGCAAGGCAGAGGGTGGATAACCCCGAGCGAGCGGAGCCCCCCACTTTTTGTCCGTATTCAAGGCTAAAAACAAAATTATTTTTTAATTTTCTTTCGATAAAGAGCAAAAGGTGGGGGGGGCGAAGCGAGCGAGTGCCTTGCCAGTGATAAATCTTGCAAAATTAGGGCGGAATAGTGCGAAAATTTCTTTCAGAAATTTTCGCCTATATGCTAAAAAACTTGGGAAATAATTAGTATCTTAAAAATTAAGTCCTTAGGTAAGAAAGTAAAAAAATGAAAACTAAAAAAATAGCCAAGAAAAAGATTGTAAAATTAAAGAGAAGAGTGGTTTCTGAGCAGACAATCAAAAGAGGAAAAAAGAAGATTTTCTCAGAAGAAAAGATAAAGGCCTTTTTGGAAAAAGGCCGATTGCGGGGCTTTGTGACTTTTGCCGAAATTTTGTTTTTTTTTCCAGAATTTGAAAAAGATATTGCCGGCCTGGAGAAGCTCTACGAAATATTAGAGGAAAAAAATATTAAAATAAGAGAGGCGAAAGAATTACTGGAGACAAATTTAGGTGAGAAAAAAAAGGCGCTGTCTTCGGGCAAAGTAGATAGTGTTCAGATGTATTTAAGGGAGATTGGCAAAACCCCCTTCTTAACAGCCAAAGAAGAAAGAGAACTTGCAAAAAGAATTGAAAAGGGAGATAAGGAAGCAAAGAACGAACTAATCCAGGCCAATTTACGATTGGTTGTTTCTATTGCTAAAAGATATGATAGGAGATCTCCGAAACTTACTTTATTAGACCTAATTCAGGAAGGAAATTTAGGTCTTTTCCGGGGCGCCGAGAAATTTGATTGGAGAAGAGGGTATAAATTTTCTACTTATGCTACCTGGTGGATTCGTCAAGCAATTACTAGGGCTTTAGCTGATCAGGCAAGAACAATTCGTATACCTGTTCATATGATAGAAACCATTTCTAAATATGCCCAGACAAAGAAAAAACTCTTGCAGGATTTAGGACGAGAGCCCCTCTCAGAAGAGATAGCGGCTGAAATGGGTATAGAACCCGAGAAGGTCAGGCATATTGGAAAGATTTCTCAGAGAGTTGTTTCCTTGGAAACGCCAGTTGGCGAGGACGAAGACAGCATTTTAGCAGAGTTTATTAAAGATGAAAAAGAAATTCCGTCCGACGTCATAGCAGCCAGGGATTTCTTGCGGGTAAGATTAAATGAAATTTTGGTGGAGCTTTCACCGAGAGAACAGAAAATTTTGTCCTTGAGATTTGGCTTAAAAGACGGTATCACTCACACTTTGGAAGAAGTGGGTCAGGTTTTTGGCGTAACCAGGGAAAGAATCCGCCAAATTGAAGCGAATGCTTTGGAGAAAATCCGCAAACATCAAGCTCTAAAAAAACTAGAGAGTTATTAGATAAAACATGAGCGGGGTCAGACCCCGCTCATTTTAACAAAAAGGGTGTTGCCTTCAACTTTGACTATTTCCACTTTTGTCCCTTTGGGAATAGTTTGACCATTAAGATCTTCGGCTAGCCAGGTCTCTCCTTTAATTTTGACTCGGCCAGAGGGCTTAAGCTCTTCAATTACTTCGGCGACAATACCGATTAAGGCCTCTGGTCCGGTTTTTGGTTTTGCCTTAAAGATTTTAACAACTTTTCTTCCGATAATAATAAAAAAGAGGCAAAGAGTTAAAGCTGCTCCTAAAACAATCATCCTGATTGGATCCAGCAAACCAGGAGCGAAAAATGGCTCGGCCTCAAAAGTAAAAATTCCCATAACAATAGCGATCGTTCCTCCAATACCCAAAATGCCAAAACCCGG
>CAZUDS010000052.1:0-5526 GCA_964619425.1 uncultured Candidatus Saccharibacteria bacterium | reverse complement strand
TAGGAGACCATTCTAAACAGGAATCAGGGTCAAAATTGCCACAGATTTGAAAACCCGTATCATCAACACATTTTCTTTGGTCTCTGTGACATTCATCAACACAAACAGGCGGTGGAGTAATACAATGGCCGCCTGAACATCTCTGGCCAAACGGACAGGAATGCCTAGGAGACCATTCTAAACAGGAATCAGGGTCAAAATTGCCACAGATTTGAAAACCGGTCTCACCGACACACTCTCTTCGGTTTCTGTGACATTCATCAATACAAGTAGGCTCAGGCACGAGACCAGCGGAGACGGGTTGGAAGAAAAGAAAAGAACCTAATAAAAACAAAAGAACAATAAAAACCCTGTGGGTATTTTTATTTGAAAGTCCTTTTTTAATTTTCTCGTTTATTTTTTTTGTATAGTTCCAAAAATTCATATTTTTAACTTTGAATTATGAAATTCAAAATAAATTACAAATTCAAACTGTTTTGGATTTTGGATTTTGGTCATTGTGATTTATTTGTTATTTGTAATTTTGGATTTTGGATTTCTTGAATTACATTTCGTAATTCAAGGATTATAGGCATAAAAATGACGAATACTTAAAAGTAGTGGGCGAGGGGTGGCAGGGACGTATCCCTCCCAAACAGTCCCTCCCTCGCCCTTATCGCTTATGGGACAATGATTTTCGTCCCGATCGCTACCAAGACATTGACGCCTTGGGAGCCGTGAAAAACCGCCGCTTCCCTGATTTCCAGGAAGGCGTTGTTGGTGGCCATAAAATGAAATTCGGCCACCAGGTCCCATTCTGCTCGTGACGTTCTTTGGCTTGTAGAGAATACCGCCACGATTCTACCCGGACTGGAGAGGTCCAGCTCTGCCAGAATCCAACAATTTTCTGCCTCAGGGTGTGGGCAAGAAGCCCAAGCCCCAGCAAGAACAACGGCCGAGGATTCATATCTAATCTCGACGTGAATCCTGTCCCCGTGCCCCGTAACGAAGAAAGGCACGATTGCTGACCCCGAAGAGTCGGCGTAGGTCACTCCTCCCTTATTCAGAGAGAGAGTCGCATCCCTTTCTGCCGGGGGGGGAAGTACCGGGGGAGGAGGCAACGGTGGCCTTAGGCATCCAGTCAAGATGCCTGCCATGGACATCACTAGAAACGCCAACAGAAACGCCCTCGCTTTCATCTCTCTCACTCTCCTTTGCTGATTTGCAAAAGTTGATTACTTTTGCACCTGCCCATATTATAAAGGATATAATTATTTTTGTCAAGTTTTTGATCGGTGTTCAGATCCCGGCTTCGAACATGATCCTCAATTGGTGGACAAAATAACTGATGAAATTGGTGGACTTACGAAATCCACCAGAGTCCACCAGCTAATTCGTGTTCGTGAAATTGGTGGACTTACGAAGTCCACCAGTAGTCCACCAGTCCACCAGTAGTCCACCAGCTAATTCGTGTTCGTGAAATTGGTGGACTTACGAAGTCCACCAGTAGTCCACCAGTCCACCAGTAGTCCACCAGTTAATTCGTGTTTGTGGCTATTGGTCAAATAAATCGCTGCGCGGGGTCATCGCTGTGCGGGGCCTGACCTCGCACAGCGATTTTAGGTTGCAGAACCAATACCCTTTCGGTGTCATTTTACGTTGCAGAATTCGGTTGATTGATTTTGGGATAAATTTGAGGTAGAATAAAAGATATTATGAAAATAAAAGATATCAAAAATAGAGTCCAAAAAGAGATTCAGCGAGCCAAAAATTTGAAGGAATTAAATCTTCTTTTTCAAAAATACTTAGGGAAAAGAGGAGAGATTTCTCAGCTTTTGAGAACTTTGCCAAAAATAGCTAAAATAAGGAGGGCAAAAATTGGCCGAGAGGCCAATGAGCTTAAAAATTTTTTAATTGAAAAGTTTGAAAAGAAAAAAAGAATTTTTGAAGAAGAAGAAATAAAAAAGAAAAAAGAAAGAGAATGGCTTGACGTAACCGTTCCTGGCAAGAAAATATTGATTGGCCATTTACATCCTTTAACCCGGACTGAAAAGAAGGTTGAGGAAATTTTCCAATCAATGGGATTTTCGGTTATTGAGGGGCCTGATATTGAGACAGAATATTATAATTTTGATGCTTTAAATATACCGCCCGAGCATCCCGCCCGAGATATGTGGGATACCTTCTGGCTTAAAAATAATGCTAATCTACGAATGAATGCGAATGCTGCGAATAAAAAATTGTTGTTACGAACCCATACAAGTCCTGTCCAGATAAGATATATGGAAAAGAATAATCCGCCCTTGAGGATTATTGTACCAGGCCGTTGTTTTCGTCATGAAGCCACTGATTGCAGCCATGACATTCAGTTTTATCAGGTTGAGGGGTTGATGGTTGATAAAGAAATTACTGCTGCCAATTTTAAGGCAATTATTCAGGAATTTTTCTCCCGCTTTTTTGGGAAGCCGGTTGAAATTCGGCTCAGACCCAGTTATTTTCCTTTTACCGAACCTTCCTTTGAGGTTGATATGAGCTGTCTAAATTGCGCTGGCAAAGGATGTCCAGCTTGCTCTAAAACTGGCTGGCTTGAGATGATGGGCGCGGGGATGGTCCATCCAGCAGTTTTTAAAGCCGCCGGTTTAAATCCCAAAAACTGGCAGGGATTTGCCTTTGGTATGGGCTTAGATAGATTGGCAATGATGAAGCATAAGATCAATGACATCCGATTATTTTATTCAGGGGACTTGAGGTTCTTGGGACAGTTTTAATATAATCCGAATGTTGCGAATGGCATCCGAATGCCGCGAATAATATGCGAATATTATACTACGAATGAGCACATCCGGATGTTGTATATTAATTCGGAGCATTCGCATTTCATTCGTAGATTCGGATTAAGTGGCGTAAGCCACATATTCGGAGCATTCGCATTTCATTCGTAGATTCGCATTATATTTATATGAAATTCTCCTATAACTGGCTGCAAGATTACATCAAAGAAAAACTTCCTCAGCCGCAGAAGTTGGCCGGACTCTTAACTTTGCACAGCTTTGAAGTAAAGGAGGTAGTAAAAGTTGACAAAGATTATATCAAAGATTATATTTTAGATATTGATATTTTACCCCACAGAATACCAGATTGCGCCAGCCATATTGGAATAGCAAGGGAATGCGCAGCGATTACAACCTATAGCCCACAACCCACAACCCACAACTTACAACCCACAACCCACAAATTAAAAGAAGATAAAAACCTAAGGGCGGAAGATTTTTTAGCAGTGGAAGTTAAAGCCAAAGAGGCCTGCTCTCGCTATAGCGCGAGAGTGATTGTTGACGTTAAAGTTAGGCCCTCTCCCAAATGGCTAAAACAAAGATTAGAAAATTGCGGCTTACAATCAATCAATAATATTGTTGATATTGCCAATTATGTGATGTTAGAGACCGGACAACCCTTACACGCCTTCGACCTCGAAAAGGTCGAAAGCGTAAATTCCAAATTCCAAGCACCAAATTCCAAATTCACCCCCACACCAAATTTTGGTGTGGGGGCAAGAATTCCAAATCCTAAATTCCAAATTCCAAACCAGCTAAAAACAATTTTTATTAGATTTGCCAGGAAAGGTGAAAAAATTACCAGTTTAAATGAGAAAAGCTATGACTTGGACGAAGATATTTTAGTCATTGCTGATAGCGAAAAGCCCATCGCTATTGCCGGCATCAAGGGAGGAAAAGGCCCTGAAATTGATGAAAAGACAAAGACAGTGGTTTTAGAGTCAGCCAACTTTGAACGGTCTATAATTAGAAGAGGAGCAAGAAAACTAAACTTAAAAACTGACGCCTCCTTGAGATTTGAGCATGGTTTGGATCCCAATTTAACGGAAATTGCCATTAATAGAGCGGCTTATCTAATTCAAAAGATAGCTAACGGTCGTCCGGCTCAAGGATTAGTTGACTTTTATCCGAAAAAAACTGGACCACAAATAATTATATTGGATTTGGACTATGTAGAAAGCTTATTAGGCCTGAAAATTCCAGAAAAAGATATAAAAAATATTCTAAAAAATTTAGGATTTAAAGCTAAGTCCTTTCCTACTTCTATACTCCAGAGTATGAAAGTAAAAGAGGGAGAAGGGGGAGGGGAAGTTTCAAAAGAGGCGGAAGAAGCGAAAGAGGCGAGAGAAGCGAGAGAGGCGAGAGAAGCGAAAGAGGCAAAAGGGGTAAAAGGGGAGAGAATTTTAGAAGTAGAAATTCCCACTTTTAGGCGGGATATTGAAATTCCAGAGGATTTAATTGAAGAAATAGGGAGAATTTTTGGCTTTGAAAAAATTCCCGCCACTTTTCCAAAAACGTTCCTGCTTGCTCCAAAGAGGAATGAAAAGATTTTTTGGCAAAATATGGCCAAAGGCATTTTAAGAGAACTGGCCTTTACTGAGGTTTATAATTACTCTTTTTTGAGCGAGAAAATGAAAGATATCTTTGAGTTTAAGGAAAAAGATTTGATTGAGATAGAAAATCCAATTAGTTTTGAATCAAGGTTTTTAAGACCAACTTTAATTTGTAATTTATTAAAGAATGTCCAAGAAAACTTTAGATATTTTGAGGAAATAAAGATTTTTGAACAAGGCAAGACATACAAAAAGTCAAGAGTCAAAACTACACATCCCATCGTCCTCCCCGTCAAAAGCAGGACCCAGCCCCAAAAGTCAAAGGTCTGGGAAAAGGAGATGTTGACTGGTCTAATCGCCAAGAAAGGCAAAGTCAGGACTGAGGATTTTTATCAACTAAAAGGAGAGATTGATTTATTATTAAGTAAGTTTGGCCTGAGCAATATCTGGTATGCTGATTATCAGCCAACTCCTGAGGAGAGTAAAATTGAAATTTGGCATCCCCAAAAATGCGCGGAGATAAAAGCAAATCAACAAAAACTTGGGTTTTTGGGAGAGATTTCTCCCAGGACTTTAAGGGGACTGGAAATTGAGGGGGGAGTGATTTTATTTGATTTGGATTTTGAAAAACTTGAAAATCTGGCAATTTCAGAACAAGAATACCGACCTTTTTCTCGCTGTCCTTCGGCTATCCGAGATATTGCTATTTTGGTTCCCCAAAAAACAAAAGCGATAGACGTTTTAAGTATTATTAACCGGGCCGGCGGGAAATTGGTTAGAGAGGTTGACCTTTTTGATATTTACGAGGGCGAGGAATTGCCAGAAAGCAGGAAAAATTTTGCCTTTCATATAATTTATCAGGCCGAGGACTATACTTTATCATTAGAGGAGATAGATAAAATTCACAATAAAATAGTCGAGGCGCTGGAGAGGGAGGGCTGGCAGGTGAGAAAGTAATTCAAAATTCAAAATGCAAAATGAAATTAGAAATTAATAGAAATTAGCGCTTCGCGCGAAATTAATAGAAATTAATTGCAATGAATTTCGTGAGCGAAGCGAACTAATTTCAACAAATTTCAATGAATTTCATTCAAAATTTTACATTTACATGTAGGAATTAGTCGCGTTGTTTACAGATTTTAATTAAGCGAGGCAATAAAGTT
>CAZUDS010000051.1:0-5725 GCA_964619425.1 uncultured Candidatus Saccharibacteria bacterium | reverse complement strand
TCTGCGATTTTAGCTTCAGCTTTTTTTATTTCAATAGTCTTGGTATCTCGTGGTAAATGGATGGGTGTGGGCGACATAAAATTGGCTTTTCTCATGGGTCTTTTTTTAGGATTCCCTGACGTCTTAGTTGCTCTCTTTTTTGCTTTTTTAATTGGTGCTATAATAGGAATAGGCCTAATAATTTTCAAAAAGAAGAAACTCAAAAGCGAAGTCCCCTTTGGTCCTTTTTTAGTGGCCGGTACTTTCATTGCTTTATTCTGGGCAAAACCCATAATTGATTGGTATTTACGTCTTTTTTGGTAATTTTTATTACGAATTCTAAAATATGAACCTACTAATCGTTCAAGAACGTTTTCAACCTTCAACCCTCAATCCCCAACTTTCTAAGGGCTTTACCCTAATTGAATTACTTGTCGTTATTTTCATAATTGTTTTACTTGCAGGTATTATCCTGCCAGGATATTTTACCGCTCGTCAAGAAATGAATTTAGAACGTTCTGCTCATCTTGTTGCTCAGTTTTTGAGAAAAACCCTGGAAAAAACGATAGCAATGTCTGAATACCGGGGCATAATTCCCTCGGGAGGTTATGGCTTCTATCTAAGGAGGCAAGAAGAGTTGTATCAAATTTTTATTTTTGCTGATTGTGATAATAATCGACGTTACACTGATATCGGCACTCCTTGCGGAGGTTTTCCAGAAAGAGTTGAGGGGGGGCAACTTGAATTAGAGAGCGGAGTCAAAATAAGATCCTTATCGCCTCATTTTCCTGACCACTCATTACATATTGCTTTCAGACCTCCTGACCCTACTGCTTACATAAATGGCGTCACCGGAAGAGGCGTTATCACCCTTTCTTTAATAGCAGCTCCCACGAGAATAAGAACAATCACTGTTAATAAGGTTGGCTTGATTAGCGTTGAGTAAGAAAAAGATATTAGTAACCATAGTTAAAAATGCAGAAAAAAACACATAATAAGTTATCTTCAGATCTTCGGACTCCATGCTTCGTACTTCAAGAGGGTTTTACTCTTTTGGAGACCCTAGCGGCAATTTTCGTTATTACAGTAGCTATTGTCGGGATTTTTGGTTTAATTACTCGACTGACAGCCACCGCCGCTTATCTTTCTTCCCGATTAACAGCGGCTTATTTAGCCCAGGAAGGAGTGGAAATAGTCAGGAATATAAGAGATAGCAATTGGCTCGCTTTCCGTTCTTGGGATACTGGATTAACAGGTTGTTTCAATGGCTGCGAAGCTGACCATAACGATCCGTTCCTGGCTCCTTGGGTAGGCAATGGACGCCACCTTTTGCTTAATGGCCAGGGATTTTATAGTTATGATGCCGGTTCAGAAACCAAATTCAGAAGAAAAATTACGGTTAGGCCTAACGGAGACGTGTTAGATGTTTTAGTTAAAGTAATGTGGGACGCTCGTCAATTTACTGTCAGAGAGCGTCTATACAGGTGGCGATAAACATTTTCATAATTTTTGTTTTTTCCCACTCATATGTTTAAACACTTAAATACTCAAAAGGGGTTCACCTTGGTTGAGATTTTAGTTTCTGTTTCCATCTTTTCTTTGGTTATAACCATGACAGCTGGTCTTTTTATTTCCGGCCTTAGGGAGCAGAGAAGGTCTCTTCAGGTCGGTCAACTTTTAAGCCAAATGAGTTATACTATGGAATATATGAGTCGGGCTCTAAGGATGGCTAAGAAAGACGATCTGGAAGGGGTAAATTGTTTAACAGGGGAAAAGGTAAATTATGAAATCACTCGCGGAGGCAGGGGAATAAGGTTTAGAAATTATAGAAATCAATGTCAGGAATTTTTTCTTGGAAACAACATACTAAAAGAAAGCCGAGCGGGACATGTATCAGAACTTACTTCCGGTGATTTAAGGATAGAGTTTTTTAGAATAAATTCTTACGGTTGGCAGCAAGCGCCACACGATATTCTTCAGCCCCGCGTTACCTTATTTCTTAAGGCGAAACCAGTTGGTCAGGAATTTCCTAAATTACAACTTCAAACTACTATCTCCCAGCGAAGTTTAGATGTCAGAAGATAAAAAGTTCAAATCCTTATTCATTTCGGAATTTTTCAGGCCTTGAAACAATGAGGATATTCAAAATTAAGAAAATTTTTAATTTCCTAAGTCCCGCTTCATATTTTAGGTCCGAGAGGGGCGCCTCTCTTTATTTTGTTCTTTTAATAATGGGGATTTTATTGTCAATGTCTTTAACCCTAAGCACTCTTTCCATTTTACAGTTCAGAGCGATAAAAGGAATAGGCGACTCTGTTGTTGCTTTTTATGCCGCCAATACTGGCATAGAAAGAGCTATTTATACTGCAAGAAGAGGTAGGAACCCGAGCGAAATAGTTAATAGCATAAACGCTCTTTGCCCCAAACATTCTCCATGCTCGTTGGCTGGGGCAGAGTATTTCATAGAGGCTTTATTGGGGGGAAGGGGAGGTTGCCCAGAAAATAGAGATTATTGCATTGAATCTATTGGTACTTATAGGGGTGTTCGTCGCGCTGTCCGGGTCAGCATGTAAGTCACAAAATGTTCGAAGCCGGGTTCTGAACATCCCGGGTTCTGCCAAAAATGTTCGAAGCCGAGATCTGAACACATTGGTTAAGGATTATGACTAGGGATGAGACCAAAAAAAGAATTGAGAAGCTGAAAAAAGCAATCAATTATCATCGCTACCTCTATCATGTCTTAGATAGGCAGGAGATTTCAGAATCAACCCTTGATTCTCTAAAAAAAGAACTTTTTGATTTAGAGCAGAGATTTCCCGAATTGATTACTTCTGATTCACCAACCCAGAGAATAGGAAGTCAGCCCCTGGAGAAATTCCAAAAAGCCAGCCATCCAGAACCAATGCTCTCTTTCAATGATGCTTTTTCTGAAAAAGATATGGAGGATTGGCTGGAGAGAATTTCAAGAATTTTAGCTCCAGAGGAAATCTCCAGAATAGATTTCTATTGCGAGCTAAAGATTGATGGTTTGGCGGCTGAGTTAACTTACAAAGATAAAATTTTAAAGATTGGCTCAACCAGAGGAGATGGCAGGGTTGGTGAAGATGTTACCCAAAACCTAAAGACAATTGAGGCCATTCCTTTGTTCCTGAGAGAAAAATCAGAGGTTTTGAAAGGCCTGGAAAGAGAGGGATTAGATAAGATTGCCAAAAATATTGAAAAGAGGGGATTAAGAGAAATTATTGTCCGGGGCGAGGTCTTTGTTTCTAAAAAAGAACTTGAGAAGATAAATAAAGAACAAGAAAAGAGAGGTCTTCCGACCTTTGCCAATACCAGGAATATAGCGGCCGGCTCAATTCGTCAACTCGACTCAAAAATTACCGCCACCAGGGGGCTAGATTTTTTTGCCTACGATATCATCACTGATTTTGGTCAAGAAACTCATCAAGAAGAGCATCAGATCTTAAAGATCTTGGGCTTTAAAACTAATTTCCATAACAAATTCTGCCAAAACCTAAAAGAGGTTTTTGAATTTTATAGATTTTGCCAAAAAAGACGAGAAAGATTGTTTTATGAAATAGATGGTTTGGTTATTCGAGTAAACAATAATAAAATTTTCAAAAAATTAGGAGTGGCTGGCAAAGCTCCCCGGGGGGCCATCGCCTTCAAATTCCCCTTAAAGCATACTACCACCCAGATTGAAGATATTATTGTCCAGGTTGGGAGGACAGGAGCCCTAACTCCAGTTGCTCTTTTGAAACCAGTAAAGATTGGGGGAGTGAAGGTTTCTCGGGCCACTTTACACAATGAAGATGAGATTAAAAGGCTGGGAGTTCAAATTGGCGATACGGTTATTGTTGGTCGGGCCGGAGACGTTATTCCCGAAGTGGTTAAATCCTTGCCGGAATTAAGGACCGGCAAAGAAAAAAACTTCAAATTCCCTAAAATTTGTCCTGCCTGTCATTCGAGGGTTATTAAGCCCGAAGAAGAGGCAATCTGGCGCTGTGAAAATCCAAAATGTTTTGCCAAAAAAAGGGAATATTTTTATCATTTTGTCTCCAAAAGCGCCTTTGATATTGAAGGGTTGGGCCCAAGAATTGTTGATAAATTAATTGATGCGGGCTTGGTTTCGGATCCAGCCGACCTTTTTAAGTTGGAAATAGAAGACATTTTACCCTTGGAGAGTTTGGGAGGTAGTAGGGCCGAAGCTTCACTACCCCCTTTATCCTGTCAGCCCCGCTCCTTTCGTGGAAGGGGCGGGGTTCTTCGGGGATTTGCTGAAAAGTCAGCCGAGAATTTAGTCAGGGCTATCCAGCAGGCAAAGACAATTTCTTTGTCCCGTTTCATCTTTGCCTTAGGGATTAGGAATGTTGGCGAACAAACAGCCATTGACTTAACTGAGCACTTTGGTTCTTTAGAGAAACTAAAAAACGCCTCTTTAAAGGAATTAGAGAGTATATCGGATATTGGACCAATTGTCGCTCAATCAATTCGCGACTGGTTTACCAATAAAGAAAATCTTAGTTTTTTAGAGAAATTTAGTGAAGTTGGAGTAAAAGTCAAGCCGGCAAGATATGAGATAAAAACATTAAAATTAAGAGGCAAAACATTTGTTTTAACCGGAACCTTAGAATCAATGACCAGGGAGGAGGCAAGGGCTAAAATAAGAGAATTGGGAGGGAAGGTTTCTTCATCCGTTTCAAAAAATATTGATTTTGTTGTCTTTGGTAAAAATCCTGGCTCAAAACTTACTAAAGCCAAAAAACTCGGCTTAAAGATAATTTCCGAACCAACCCTCCTTCAAAAAATGTTCGAAGCCGGGTTCTGAACATCCCGGGTTCTGCCAAAAATGTTCGAAGCCGGGATCTGAACATCATTGACATAGGTGTTTGATTTTGTAATAATTATAAGTAGTTAAAGTAATCAGAAGTGGTCTAAAAAATCATTAAAAAGCTATGCCAAAGAGATATTTTGCCTTTGAAAATCTACTCCCCTGCCATGTAATTAACAGGGGAGTGGACAAAAGAATAATATTTTTAGAAGAAAGTGATTATTATCGCTTTATTTTTCAAATTTATGCTGCTAATTTTGGCGCTCCTGCGCCGTCCATCAGAAGAAAGGATATTATTAAGGCAGCCAAATCCATTTTAAGAGGAGAGGAGATTCCCACGGGTTTAGTTGTTGAAGAGCATCCTCCTCTTGTTTATATCTTAACCTTTAGTTTAATGCCAAATCATATTCATTTTAATCTAGCTCAAGTTAAAGAGGGAGGAATCTCAAAATTTATGCAAAAGCTAACTTGCAGCTATGCTCATTTCTTTAATACAAAATACGAAAGAACCGGCACTCTCTTTGAGGGGCGATTTAAAGCCATTCCTATTAAGACAGAAACCCAGCTAGATGCGGTTACTCGATATATTCATCTTAATTCGCTTGAAATCTTTGAAAAGGATTGGAAAAAGAAAGGCCTTGAGGGCTGGGAAAAGGCAGCTGAATTCCTAACAAGCTATCAATGGTCAAGCTATCCTGATTATATTGGTATCCGTCATTCTTTGTTAATTCCTCCCCGGCAGATCTTAAAAATGTTTTACGGAGAGTTTATTCCTGAAAATCAGGAAAATTACCAAAAATTTATTGAGGACTATTTGGCCCAAAACTTAGTTGGCTTTTACCCCCACTTTTTAGAGGAATAGAATGTTCAGATCCCGGCTTCGAACATCCAGGTGGGTACAAATTACAAATGACT
>CAZUDS010000050.1:0-5791 GCA_964619425.1 uncultured Candidatus Saccharibacteria bacterium | reverse complement strand
TTTTTAATTTTATGCTTTCGGAAATTGAAAAAGGCAACGCTCAGGGAATTTTAGCCTGGAATCCCGACCGGCTCGCGAGAAATAGCATTGACGGCGGACGGATTATTTATCTCGTAGATACCGGAAAAATTACCTCGCTAAAATTCCCCACCTTTTGGTTTGAACCAACTCCACAGGGAAAATTTATGCTTTCTGTCGCTTTCGGACAAGCGAAATACTACACCGACAATTTAAGAGAAAACATTTTGCGAGGAATTAGGCAGAAAATCAGACGAGGTGAGCTTTCGGCAAAAGCCCCACTCGGTTATTTCAACGAGCCTCGTTTAAGAACTATTGAGCCCGACAAAAAGACTTTTAACAAAGTAAAGGAAATACTGAGGGCTTTTGCTACCGGTGAATACACTTTAACCAAAATTCAAAGCAAAATGTTTTCTCTTGGCTTGGTTGGCCCGAAAAGCGGAAAGAAAATGTCTTTGTCGTCGATTGAACACATCTTGAAAAATCCTTTTTACTTCGGACATTTTCTTTACCGCGGAGAACTTCATCAAGGTAGCCATAAGCCAATGATTTCAAAGAAACTTTTTGACAAAATCCAGGAAGCATTAATTTTGAACGGCAAGCCCCGCAAAAAGCGAGAACCGAAAAACTTTTTATTCCTTAATTTTGCGGTTTGCGGCGAGTGCGGATACGCCGTAACTGCTGAAAGAAAAATCAAAAAGAGCGGTTTAAAATACCATTATTATCACTGCACTTTCAAAAGCAAAACGCAAAAATGTTCACAAAATCGTTTTTTGCGGGAAGAAGAATTAGCAAGGCAAATAAAGGAAACTTGTCAAAAAGTTTCTTTGCCAGACGAGTGGCGGGAAAAGTTTTTGGCAAAACTGGAAACCGAAAACGCGGAAGCCCGGCGCTCGTCCGACCTTTTCGCTCAAAATTTAAAAGTGGGGTTGGAAAAGATTAAGACAAAAATAAATCGCCTAATGGACGCTTATCTCGAAGGCGATTTAGAATTGCCGGAATTTCAACTGAAGAAGAATAGTTTAATGACGGAAAAGAAAGATATTGAGGAAAAATTGTCTGATTTTGAGCAAAAAGGCAATCATTGGCTCGGACTCGTCCGGAATTGGATAATTGAAGCCAACCAAGCCAAAAATTTCGTTTTGTCTGATAATTTTTCCGAGATGAAAAATTTCCTCAAAAAAATCGGCTCGAACCGCCGAATTTTGGAGCAACGGCTTTTTGTGGATTTCAAAAAGCCGTGGAATTACCTTTATTTTTTGCCCGCCGAAGCCCGAGCCCCGAGCGGAGCGAGGGGCGAGGGCGAAACAAATCGTCTACGGTGGACCCAGTGGGACTCGAACCCACGAAACCTCTCGCATGCCATGCGAGCGCTCTACCAACTGAGCTATGGGCCCGTTCCTTCGCTCCTCGCTACGCTCAGGGCTTAGTCAAATTAAAAATTAAAAGTGAAAAATTAAAAATAATTTTAACAATTCTGGAGATTAACATTTGCACATAGGCATTGCTCCGCAATGCACTATTCAGCACTAATTTTGCGAGGTTACCTCAGGGCAACCCGCTTCGCCCATAAGGGATGTGGCTATTCGCCACACGCGGGTTGCCAGAGTTATTCAGGACTTTTAAATTAAGTACGAATTATTTTGTTATTGTCGGGCAAAATTAGTGCTGGCTTGTATAGGAAACTTTCAGTTTCCTATACAATGAATTTAGCGGTAGCGTTGGTGCCCCTGATAGGAATTGAACCTATATTTGCGGCTTAGGAGTCCGCAGTTCTATCCGTTGAACTACAGGGGCGTATTAAAAAATTTAAATAAAAAGCCTGTCTGTTAAAGTCAAGCTTCAGCAGTAAATGTTTAACCTTACAGTTCAAACATTTTGAGTTATCCCTTCCGCTTCACAACAATGGTGCATTTTGTGACAAGGGTAGCGATAGCTCCCAAAATTGCCAGCCAAGGCGCAATCAAAGTCCCAACAGCCGCAATAGTTATTGGAATCTCAATGATTGTTTTGCCGGCCTCATTCTTAATGATAATACGCCTGACATTGCCCTCGTGGATAATTTCTTTAACCTTTTCAACAAGTTTTGCGCCAGTAACCTTAATTTCTTCTTCTATTTTTGATTTTTTGGATTTTTTCTTTTTCATAAATTAATTAAGCATGGTGAGCGAGGAGATTCGAACTCCCTCTAAGAATTCCACAGATTCTTGTGCTGAACCATTACACTACGCTCACCATAATTTATCCTTGTATTATATTACTCTTCTTCAGTTACGAAATACAATAATCAGCGGTAACCAGTTTACCCCGTTAGATAACTTCGTATCTAACGGGGCGAGTCAGCGTAAACCCCGTTAGAGATTTGTTCTCTTTGTCTTTTTTCTTTACCCCCACAATCTCTAACGGGGTAAATCAGCGGGAGTTCTGTACTCAAAAAGGGTGTAGACAAATGTAATAATCCTTAAAAATTTCTATTTCGTAATTCAAAGTACTCTATATAGAAACGCTACAGTTGTGCACCAAATGATGGCAGTTGTAGCATAAACATACCAAATTCTTAATATCATTGTTCGTTCTATTCTCATCACGATGATGTACTAATAGGACCCTCTCGTCTTTTATACCACACAACTCACAGATTGGAGTTATACCCTTTATAGTTATAAGATTTCTATATGTTCTTTTATATAATCTTCTGCCACCTTTCCAATTGGGATGTTCGGGGCCACACCGTCCTTCGTTCAGCCATCTTAACATGCAATCTTTTGTGCAAAAATATTGTTTACTTTTTGAACGCTTAAGCTGTCGCAGCGGCCTCCAAATAGTTTTCCCGCAAACATGGCAATTCACAAACCTACCTCTCTCTTGTGCCTTTCCCCGACACGCAACTGAACAATACTTTCCCTGACCCTTCTTGAGCCAGTTTGGCTTTGCATAGAACTCTGTTCCACAAATTTTGCAATATACGTTAGGCATAGACCGCTAGTTCGTCTGGACATTACAAAAATGAACCAGGTGATGGCAGTTTATACACAGCCACACTAAACTTCCAATGTCATTGTTACTTCTGCTACCGTCTTTATGGTGAACCTGCAAGACCCTAATGTCTCGTTTTCCACACAACACACAAAGGGAAACCTTCTTGCTTTCTAAAAGCTTTTTCCTATATAACTTAGCACCACCAGACCAGAAAGCATGATTGGGTCCAGAGTAAACCTTATTCCGCCACAGCGTCTGGCACGATTTGTTACAGAAAAACTTACCACTCTTTGAGTGTTCAAGGTCTTTAGGCATCTTCCAGACCTTTTTTCCACATGTGCTACAGTTTACAAATCTACCCTTCTTCTGGGCCTCATCCCGACATCTCCTAGAGCAGCACTTTCCCCACCCTTGTCGTAAATGCCAAGGTTTTACTTTAAACCTTTTGCTGCATACTCTACAGGTGACTATAACCATTACTTTACTTTATCAAAGAACACTTAAAAAGGGAATACCGTAGAATCTGTCCACAGCGCGGCGCTCTGCCAATTGAGCTACGACCGCCGTAAAAATTATTTTGGAATGCTAATATTATGGCAACGAACTAAATGATGGCAATTATGACACAACCACCTTCGCGCGGCTGAACCTGCGCGTAAAATTTCTGAAAGTTTAATTTTGGTGCCCTCGGGAGGACTTGAACCTCCACTCTTGACTTTAGAAGAGTCCTGCTTTTTCCAGTTAAGCTACGAGGGCCCATTCGCTCACCTTGTTCGCTCAGGGCAGGTCTCATTGACTATCTTACCAAAAAATCACAAAAAAACAAGGGAGTGTGCTGGATAAGGACATAGGTAATGCTTTAGCTGTTTTTTGGTAAAAACTTCAAGGAGCGTGCTCGCCTATGACATAGCTCACGGTAAAAAGCAATAAAATGTTGAATAAAAACAAAGGTCTTCATCGGGCGAAATTACAATCAATCAACTGTGAATTATGTTCGATGGCTTGGACATCTTCCATCTTGCCTTGATTTCCGTGTCTTTTTATATTGCAGAACCAATACCCTTTCGGTGTCATTTTACGTTGCAGAATTCGAATTGTTGAAAAACAAAACAATGTGTGGTAAGATTGGAAGTCATATGGAAAAGTTATCTGTTAAATACAATTTACCAGACCCTCTCAATCTGGGTGATATTGTAAAAGGGAAGGTCTTTGCAAAAGAAGGCAGTCGGGTTTTCGTTGATTTGGGTCCCCAAGGGGTCGGTTTTATTCAGAGGAGAGAATTTCAGGAAGTCAAAAGTAGAATGAGGGACTTAGAGCCGGGTAAGCAAATTTTTGTTAAAGTTATTGATTTGAAAACAGACGAGGGCTATATAGAGCTTTCTTTGAAAGATGCTCAAAAGAAAGCTATTTGGCAGGAGTTAGAAGAGAAAAAAGAGAAAAAGGAAGTTCTCAAAATAAAAATTTTAGGAGCCAACAAAGGAGGGCTGGTTGCTAATGTTAGTGGGGTGTCGGCTTTTTTGCCGTCGTCTCAATTGTCAGTTGAAAATTATCCCAAAGTAGAACGGGGCGATCCTGAAAAAATTTCAAAAGAATTGCAAAAATTTGTCGGTAAAGAGTTAGAGGTTAATATCTTCAGCTTAGATCCTCAACAAAATCAAATAATTATTTCAGAAAAATTAAGAGAAACAGAAAGAAAGAAACAAACCCTTAAAAACTGCGAGATCGGAGATGTGGTGGAGGGAGAAATCACCGGCATTTGTGATTTTGGCGCCTTTGTAAGATTTTCTCTTTCTGACGCAACGACAATCGGCAAGTCAGAAGATGACCCTGCTTTATTAAAAGAAATAAACGGGAAACAAGTAAAAGAAAATAAACAAAGAAAACAAGAATTCTTAGAAGGCCTTATTCATGTTTCAGAATTTGAATGGCAATTAGTTGAGAAAGTAGAAGAAGTGGTTAAGATTGGAGAAAAAGTTAAAGTAAAAATTTTACAGATTAGGGACGATAAAGTTTTTCTTTCGCTTAAACGACTTAAAGAAAATCCCTGGCAGGATATTGAGAAAACGCTTAAAAAAGGTGAAAATGTCAAAGGAAAAGTCAAAAAATTTAGCCCCCATGGAGCTTTTGTTGAAGTTCTGCCAAAGATTCAGGGGCTCTGCCATATTTCAGAATTCGGCTCCCAAGAAAAGATGGAAAAGCAGCTTGAAATTGGCAAAACTTATGACTTTAAAATTTTAATGGTTGACCCTGAGGAGTACAAAATAGCCCTGCAATTAACAAAGGAACAAAAATAGATTGTCGTTAAATAACAAAAAACTGACAAAATTCCTAATGTCTATTAATCTCTTTTTCAAAAAACGAAAAGACCAAACGCCCGAAAATTTGAGAGATGTGGTGAGGTCTTATCAGGGACTCAAGGAAGATTTTGAGAAATTAGCAAAAGAACTGACAGATTTCAAAAAACAAAGCAATTTTTTTGTTCAGAAAGTAGGGATAGTAAGATTTAATCCTTTTCGAGAAATTGGCGGTGACCAAAGTTTTTCTATTGCCTTGCTTGATGGTAAGGACTCAGGTATTGTTTTGACTTCTCTTTATAGCCGGGAAGGAAGCAGGGTCTATGCTAAGCCCGTGCAAGAAGGAGTATCAAAGTACCAACTGTCAGAGGAAGAGAAAGAGGCCATAGAGAAAGCTATAAAGATTAAAAATTCCAAATAACAAGCACCAAAAGTAACTTAAATCCCAAGCACCAAATTATTTATCCCGTTAGATGCGAAGCTATCTAACTGGGACAAAC
>CAZUDS010000049.1:0-5852 GCA_964619425.1 uncultured Candidatus Saccharibacteria bacterium | reverse complement strand
AATATTTGTATATTTGTAAGTCATTTGTAATTTGTACCCACCTGGATGTTCGAAGATGTTCGAAGCCGGGATCTGAACATGGTTTGAATTATGTTGAGCATTATCATCCCAACTTTTAATGAATCTAAACTATTGCCCCGCCTTTTAGGGTCCCTTGAAAAACAGACCTTTAAAGATTTTGAAATTATCGTTAGTGATAATCATTCAACCGACGACACCCGCTCCATCGCTTTGAAAACAGGAGCGAGGGTAACTAATGGAGGATTGCCGGCCACTGGACGAAACAATGGTGCCAAAATTTCTCGAGGCGAATGGTTGCTATTTTTAGACGCTGATGTCGTTTTGCCGCTGGATTTTTTAGAAAAATCCATGGAAGAAATTAATGCGTCAGCCTTGATGGTCGCTTCTTGTTTAATGGTCCCCATGAGCGAAAAGAAAATTGATAAGTTCTTACATAATACGGCCAATTTCTACCTTCGGGCAACCGAGACAATTTTTCCTCATGGTTCTGGTTCATGTATCTTTATTAAAAAAGAAATTCATCAATTAGTGGGCGGTTTTAATGAAAAGATCAAATTAGCGGAAGACCATGATTATGTTATGAGAGCAAGTAAAGTTGGAAATTTTGGTCTTCTACGAAACGTCCGAATACCGGTATCGGTTAGACGATTAGACAGAGACGGCCGTTTTAATATTTCAGTTAAATATCTTATGGTTGAAACACATTTAATTCTTTTCGGTCCAGTATATTCCAATATATTCAATTACAAATTTGGATATTCCCTGCCAGAATCAAGAATTTAACGCAACATTAACATTATGGTAATATTATCAGTTAAAAGCTTGGATTATTCAACACCTTCAATTTATGAACATTATATTCATTTTAGATGTTTTAACAATAATTGCTGCCTTTCTTGGAGCCATTTGGTTGTTGTTTCACCCTCCCTTCCTCTAATTCTTAAGGCGGGAAGTTTTGGTTTATGAAATTTATTGCCGATTTTCACCTCCACTCAAAATACTCTCGGGCTACTTCTCAGAATATGAATTTGGAGCAGTTAGTAAGGTTTGCCAAGATTAAAGGGATAAATGTCTTGGGCACTGGTGATTTCACGCATCCCCAATGGTTCAAAGAGTTAAAAGAAAAATTAGAGCCGGCAGAAACAGGCCTTTTTAGATTAAAAACATCATCAACAAGACCTAATCTTGTTGACGATGAGGCACGGTTTATTTTGACAGCAGAAGTAAGTTGTATTTATTCAAAAGGTGGCCGGGTAAGAAAAATTCATCTTATTATTTTTGCTCCTTGTTTTGAGATAGCGGAAAAAATTAATGTTCAACTCGGCTGGATTGGAAATTTAGCAGCTGATGGCCGGCCAATTCTTGGAACTGATAGCCAGGAGATTTTAAAAATTGTCTTGGGGGCCGGCGAGAATACTCTTTTAGTGCCAGCGCATGCGTATACTCCCTGGTTTTCTATTTTTGGTTCGCGATCGGGCTTTGATTCAATTGAAGAATGCTTCGGTGATTTAACAAAACATATTTATGCCATCGAAACAGGCCTTTCTTCAGATCCTCCCTTAAGCTGGCGGAACTCTAAGTTAGACGACATTACGCTTATCTCTTGTTCAGATTCGCACTCACCTGCTAAAATAGGTCGGGAAGCCAATGTCTTTGAGGGAGAAGAATTAGATTATTATACAATCGTCCAAGCCATAAAAAACAGGGGTCAGACCCCTGCAAATTTGAGGTTGACTTATACGATTGAGTTTTTTCCTGAAGAAGGAAAATATCATTATGACGGTCACCGAAATTGCGGCATTGTTTTATCGCCCCAAGAAACAAAAAGATATAATGGTATTTGTCCGAGGTGTGGCAGACCCTTAACGGTAGGGGTCTTAAATAGAGCAGAAGAGTTGGCTGATAGACCAGAGGGTTCAAGGCCTGAAGGGGCGCCTTCTTTTAAGAGCTTAGTTCCTCTGGAAGAAATCGTTGCTGAGGCCATAGGTCAGACAGTGGGAACAAAGCAGGTAATGGCTGAATACGAAAATTTAATTAAAAAATTAGGGCCTGAACTGAAAATTTTATTAGATATCCCAGGAAGAGAATTAGGGACAGCTACTTTGCCTGAAATTGCCGAAGGTATTATCAGGGTGCGAGAGGGAAAGGTTATTAAAGAGCCCGGCTATGATGGTGTTTATGGTAAAATCAGAATTTTTTCTAAAAAAGAAACAATAACCCCTTCCCAGCAAAAAACCTTATTTTAATATATCGGAAATTGAAAATTCCGATACGCTGATATAACGCTGATTGACTTTTTAACGCTGATAGACGCTGATTAAAAAGGAATCCCTTACTTATCAGCGTAAACCCCGTTAGGGAACAGCAGGATAGGTTAAAATAACAGACCTTATTTACCCAAAAGCGTTATCATAACAAGCAAACAAACAAAACAATTCTCTAACGGGGTAAATCAGCGAATAATTCTAAATCAGCGCAAATCCGCATATAGGCGCGAACGAAGTGAGCGCCTATGTACACAATTAATATTCGTATCATTCGCGTGTATTCGTATATTAGTGTCGCATCATATGGTTGAAGAATATCGTTTTGGTTCTATAACAATAGATGGCAAAACCTATGAGCATGATATTGAGGTCCGGTTTTCGGGTGAGGTTTTGAAGTGGTGGCGAGGCGAATCGCATGTGATTGATGTTGAAGACGTTAAAAGGGCGGTAGAGCAAAATCCCAGCATTATTGTGATTGGCACAGGAGAATCAGGCGTAGCGAGGGTGACAGAGTCAGCCCAAAGATTTATCATAGAAAAGGGAATCAAGTTAATTATTGATGTTACTAGAGAAGCGGTAAGGACTCTTAATGTTATTAACAAGACCTTTCGAGAAGAAGGAAGTGGGCAAGAAAAAGTGATTGGACTTTTACACTTGACTTGCTAAAAAAATTCTGTAGAATAGGAGACAGTCAACGAGTCAGATTTCTTAATTGGTGTACAGGCGAATTTTTCTTCGGAAAATTCGCGCTACTCGCCTAAATTTTCGCTTCGCGAAAATTTAGGCAGTCCACATTGGAATCATTAAGATTTCGATACAAAAACTCTATAGTAATTTTTTCATTAAATTATTTTATAGAAGGCCAAGATTAAGACAACTGCTCAAGACGAAAGGTCGCCTTTTAATTAATACAAATTATCACGAATTTAATTTTAACCACCAATAAATCAAGAATAATTTTATTATTTGTGATTATTCGTGATTTAAATTCGTGATGTTATTAGTAGTTATTTATGGCCTTCAAAGAATTCGACAGAGGAAGTCAGGGAGGATTTCAACGTCAAATGTTTGATGTTTCCGAAATGAATGTTAAATGCTGTGATTGCTCAACTCCGATAACTAAGCTGCCTTTCAATCCTGACCCTTCAAGATTAGATACTATTCGCTGTCAAGATTGCATGAGAAAGTGGAGAGAGCAAAATCCTAGACCGCAAGGAAGAAGATTTTAGAATCCTTTCCCGTCTTGTTATATCGGAAACTGAAAAATCAAGTCCGAAGGACGTAGATTTTTCAGATTTTCCGATTAAGCCCGCTCTAATTTTGCTCTCCTATTTGAGAAGAATCTTCAAGTAAAAAAAGTTCTTTATTCAACGCTCGCGAGGCAGTGCCCGAATAGGGCTTGAGGTTGCCAAAGGCAACCGAAATGCCTCGCCAAGAATAAATCTCGCAAAATTAGGGCGGAATAGCGCACGAGGGAGCAAAGCGACCGAGTGCCTATGTGCTAATTCAAAGTTAAATAATGTTTTATCTTCCCTGGAAAAAACAACTTAAAGGTAAAAAGATAAAATCAAAAAAGCGAGAGGAGCTTTTTCCTGAAGACGTTTTCTTGGATAAATTAGCCGGAGAGAGAGAGGTAGAGTTAGGAATATCAAGAAGGAAAATTGAAGTCCCTCTTTCCAGGAATTCTCTTTTTTGTCTTTTTCTTTTCTTTTTGGCTTTGATTTTTGTTTTAACTGCTAAGACCTTTTGGCTTCAGATTTTTCAGCATAATGAGCATTTAGAGGCGGCTTTAACAAATTACCAAAGAATTTATTTAATCAGACCTTTACGAGGAGTTATTTATGACCAAAAATTAAGGCCTCTGGTGCAAAATTTGCCCAGCTTTGATTTGCTTTTAGATAAAAGATATCTTCCTCAGGAACCAAAAGAAAGAAAAAGGGTTTTTCAAGAAATAGCCCAGATTTTAGAAAAAGATACCGTAATGCTTGAAAAAAGGATTGAAGAATCAAAAAGACCCGGCCTTTTAATTTTGGGAAACATCCCTCATGATAAATTAATTTTATTAGAAACGAAAATTGAAGAGTGGCCCGGGTTTTTTATTGAAAAAAATATTGTCAGGAATTATTTAGGAGGTCAGTCGTTTTCTCATCTTCTTGGATATACCGGCAGAATAGGACCCAGAGAATTAGAGCAATTTGAGGACTATTCTGTCTCTGATTACATTGGTAAAAAAGGGGTAGAAAGATTTTATGAGCAAATTTTAAGGGGCGCGGTTGGCAAACTTAAAATTGAAAAAGATGCTTTTGGCAGAATACTTAGAGAAACCGAAATTAGTCAGCCCCAAGAGGGTAAAAATTTGTCTTTATGGCTTGATTTAGAACTGCAAAAAGTTTTAGCCAAGGCCTTGGAGCAAAGCTTAAAAAGGGTGGACGCAGAAAGAGGGACAGCCGTAGCTTTAGATCCAAGGAGCGGGGGAGTATTAGCGCTTGTCTCTTTACCTAATTTTGATAATAATCTTTTTGCTCGGGGAATTTCTTCTCAGGAGTTTGAGAGAATTATTCAAGATCCCGAAAAACCCCTTTTTAACCGAGCAATTTCCGGGCAATACTTAACCGGTTCTGTTATTAAGCCCTTTGTTGCTATGGCCGCCCTTGAAGAGGATTTAATTGATCCTGACAAGCAAATTTTCACCCAAGGTAAAATTGAAATACCTCACCAATATGATCCTGATATTGTTTATACTTTTCGCGACTGGAGGAATCATGGTTGGACGGATATGAGAAAAGCCATTGCTGATTCTGTTAATGTTTATTTCTATCAAATTGGGGGTGGCTATAAAGAGCAACAGGGCTTAGGCCCTTCTAAGATTAAGAAATATCTGGAACTTTTTGGCTGGGGCAGAAAAACTCAAATTGACTTGCCTGGAGAAGAGAAGGGTTTTGTTCCCTCTCCTGCCTGGAAAAGAGAAGTTAAAAAAGAGGGTTGGTGGGACGGAGATACTTATCATTTATCCATTGGCCAGGGTTTTTTGCGTATTACGCCTTTACAGGTAGCCGTAGCCACAACCGCTATTGCTAATGGCGGCAAGATCTATCAGCCCCAAGTAGTCAAGAAAATTTTAGATAGCCAAAAAAAGGTTATTGAGACCAAAAAACCCCAAGTTTTGGCTCAGGATTTTGTTTTACCCGAAAATCTCCAGGTTGTTAGGGAAGGAATGCGAGAGGCAGTAACTTATGGTTCAGCCGTAATGTTAAATGCTTTACCAGTAAAAGCAGCCGCTAAAACCGGAACCGCCCAAACCGCGAAACAAGGGCATTTTCACCATTGGGTTACCATTTTCGCTCCTTATGAAAACCCAGAAATTGTTTTAACCATTGTTATTGAAGACATCGAGGGCTTACGGCCAGCAACCTTGCCTGTAGCCAAAGAGGTTTTGGAGTGGTATTTTGGGCAAACCCAATAATGTAGGTAAGTGGATTTGACAAGAATTACGGAAGGGTGTATAATAGTGTAAGAAATCCGAGCGTTGTTTACACTTTGCTCGGCAATAAAAGTTTTCAGGTA
>CAZUDS010000048.1:0-5882 GCA_964619425.1 uncultured Candidatus Saccharibacteria bacterium | reverse complement strand
TGGTTGTTAGTCTGGGCAGCTGGTTTGGTTAATGGTTGATGGGCTTTAGTTTTTTTACCAATAACTACGACCTAAAACCAAACTGGCTGCTATAGACCTTTAACCAAAAACTCTCGGTGGGGTTTGTTTTGGGTTTTGGGTTTTGGGTTTTGGATTTCGTCACAGCCCTTATTAAAGGGCTGGGCGACCCAGCTATTAGAAATGGCTATGGTCGGATTTAGAATTTTAAGATAAAATTCCTCTCTTTCTTGCATTTTTTGAGCTGATTTCGCATCTTTTTCGTGTTCATAGCCCAGAAGATGCAATACGCCGTGAATTAAGCAACGGTTAAGTTCTTGCTCAAAATTTAAGTTCAGCCTCTGACTATTCTTTTTAACGATCCGCGGGCAAATCACGACCTCTCCCAACCCCTCAGCTCTTTTTAAGTCCTGGGAAAAGGGCTTACTTAAATCCAATTTACCGCTTGGAAAGGAAAGGATATCAGTAATCCGATTCTTGCCCCGGTATTTCTTATTAAGCTTCCTTATTCTGCCAGGACCTACCAGAGCAATAGAAAGAAAAGTGTCTTTTTGTTTTTCTGCCTCTAAAATCTTCTGGGCAATTTCTTTCAAGGTCGCCTCAGGAAAAGTACTGACTGTCAGATTAGCAATTTCAACTACTGTTTTCATAATAACAAACTAAAACTTAAAAACAAGCAGGGAAATGCAGGTGGGTACAAATTACAAATGGCTTACAAATATACAAATATTTGTATATCCTGGCACGTTACGCGCGTTCAAGCGCCCGAAACCAAAAAGTCATTATTGGGAAAGGATTTCTCTAACGAACTCAGCGGCTTGACTGGCGTCAGTTCTGCCCTTGATTTTAGACATCAAGACACCCATTACCTTGCCCATGTCTTTCATCTCTTTGCCTCCTGTTTCTTTTATAGCATTATTTATCAGTTGTTTTAACTCCTCACTGCTTAATTGTTTTGGCAAGTATTTCTTTAAGACCTCTAACTCTTCTGTCTCTTTTTGAACAAGGTCTTGTCTTTTGCCTTTTTTAAATTCTGAAATTGATTCTTTTCTTTTTTTAATTTCGGAAATAATAACCTCTAAAATTTCTTCATCTGAAAGTTGACTCTTTTCTATCAGTCCTTTTTCTGACAACCCTTCTTCTGTTTTAGCTATTTTCTGCCTTTTTTCTTTTTCCCGATTTAAAAAAGCAGCTGCCAAAAGCCGCAAGGTTGAAACCTTGAGTTCATCTTTCTGCCTGAGAGCTTCTTTGCAGTCAGAAAAGATTTTATCTTTTAGAGAGTTCATATCATTGTTCGCTGTTCGCTGTTCGCTGTTCATTGTTTGTTGTTCGCTGCAACTAAACTTTCCCTAACTTCTTTAATTTTTCGTATTCTTTTGCCATCTCTTGCCGACGCAAAGCGCTCATCTTTTTGGCTTGGCGACTTTGGGAGCGCTGGCGAAACTGTCGCTTTCTTGCCTCAAGCAAAATCCCGCTTTCTCTCGTTTTCTTAATAAAGCGGTAAGTCAATCTCTGGGGGGTCTCTCTTGTTTGTTTTGTAATCTTTAGAGCTGTCATAGTATTACGGTAATTCTCTTGGTTTACCAGCTAAAAAATGCAAATGAATGTGGTCAATAAACTGGCCACCTCCTCGACCGACGTTAAAAACTAATTTATACCCCTTTTCTAAAAGCCCTTGCTGTTTAGCGAGCCTCTTGGCAACAAGAATTAATTTTCCCATTAAATCCTTATCTTCTTCTTTTAAGTCATTAACAGAAGCAATATGTTTTTTGGGTAAAATTAAGAAGTGAAAAGGGGCTTTGGGTTTGATATCCTTGAAAGCAAAAACCTCCTCATTCTCATAAACAATCTCTGATGATATTTCTTTTTTGATGATTTGGCAGAAAAGACACATAAACATAATTCGAATACTGCGAATTTTTATCCGAATGCCGCGAATAGTATCCGAATAACACACTAACGAATACGCACATCCAAATATGGTATATTATTCGGGGCATTCGGATGTCATTCGTAGATTCGGATTAAGTGGCGTAAGCCACATATTCGGAGCATTCGCATTTCATTCGTAGATTCGCATTATATTTTTTCAAGCCGTTTCCCCACTTCTCTTATCACCTTGTCTATTTTCACTGCTATCTGTTTGCCCGTCTTCATATCTCTGATTAAAATCTCTCCTCCTAAGGCTTCTTCTTGGCCTAAAATTAAAACATATTTTACTGCTTGTCTGTCAGCTATTTTCAGCTGAGCCCTCAAAGAATCCCGGCCCAGGGCTTCTCCAATTTCAATTTTGGCTCTGCGAAACTCTTCCAAAAGTTTTAGGGATTTTCTTTTTGCCAATTTCCCTAATTGAGCAAGAAAGACCTGGGGCTGATGGTTCGGGCGAAAAAGCTTGAGTCCTCTTTGTTTGATTAAATCAATTACCCTCTCAACTCCCATTGCCCCTCCGCAACCAGGGGTTTCTTTTCCTCCTAAGACCTTAACTAAATTATCATATCTCCCCCCACCAACCAAAGCATTTTTTGCTTTTGCAAAATTATCTTCTTCTTTCGTTTCTTTAGAAAAGATTTCGAAGACAGTCCTATTATAATAATCAAGGCCCCTGACCAAATAAGGGTCTAAAACGTAAGGCACCCCTATCTCATCTAAAAACTCCAAGACCTCCTTAAAATGCTCTTTACATTCTTTGCATAAATGGTCAACTGTCTGAGGGACTTGTTGGACAATTTTCCGGCATTTCTCTTTTTTGCAATCCAAAATTCTTAAAGGGTTTTCTTTAAGCCGCTTTTTACAATCTGAGCAAAGGGTTGATTTATAACTCTTAAAATGACTTACCAAGAGTTTTTTGTAGTAAGGTCTACACTGGCTATCACCAATACTGTTCACGGCCACAATTAAGTCCTTTAGTTTTAATTCAGTTAAAACATTTAAGAAAATTTGGATTATCTGGGCATCTATTACTGAAGCCGCTTCTCCTAAAACCTCAAGGTCCAATTGATAAAATTGGCGATATCTGCCGGCTTGGGGTCTCTCATAACGATAAAAGGGGCCGAAACACCATAATTTCACGGGCTGAGGCCAGTTTTGCATGCCGTGCTGCAAGTAGGCCCTAACAATACTTGTGGTAGCTTCTGGCCGTAAAGTCAAAGAGTTTCCCCCTTTCGTTTCAAAGGTATACATCTGTTTTTGAACAATTTCTGTTTTAACCCCGATGCCTTTACTGAAAAGCAAGCTATCTTCAAAAATAGGGGTCTCTATGTGTTCAAAATTATAAAAACTGAGAATATCTGTTGCCACCTGCTCAATTTTTTGATAGTATTTTTGTTCCCTTGGCAAGATATCGTGGACACCAGAGGGAGTTATATATTTGGTTTTCTTCATATTGCTAAAAGCAGAAAAGCGCGGATACCAAGCAGAGGGTCGCAGAAATTTCTTCTGCGTTTATCTGCTTAATATCTGCGTAAATCTGCTTCTATTAATAACTCGGGGTTTCAATTCTCGCCAGAACGGTGAATGGCCAGGCACGAAAAAAGGCCCGGCCAATAATAAGTTCTCTATGCACGGCTCCCCATCGCCGAGAATCAGAAGAAAAAGCGCGATTGTCGCCCAAAACAAAATACTCATTATCTTCTAAAATTATTCTCTTTTTACCTTGAGTTAAGGCGTCAGAAAGATAATTTGACTCATCTAAATATTGCCCTTTTTGACCACCAGGCAAAGTGATTAAGACCTTGCCCCCTTGAATCTCTACTGTTTCTCCTGGCAAGCCGATAATTCTTTTAATGTAGCGCCAGGAAGGATTTTGGGGAAGATTAAAAACGATTACCTCTCCCCTGACCGGGTTTCTAAAGCGATAAGTTATTTGATCAATAATTAGATAATCGCCAGAATGAAAATTCGGTTCCATAGAGACGCCTCTAACAATAAAGGGCTGAAACAAAAAATAGCGAATAGGCACGACAATGACAAAAGCAATAACAGCAATTTTCAGAATTTCCCAGGCGAATAAGATGGCTTTTTTAATCATAGCTTTTAGCACATAGGCACTCGGTCGCTTTGCTCCCTCGTGCGCTATTCCGCCCTAATTTTGCGAGATTTATTCTTGGCGAGGCATTTCGGTTGCCTTTGGCAACCTCAAGCCCTATTCGGGCACTGCCTCGCGAGCGTTGAATAAAGAACTTTTTTTACTTGAAGATTCTTCTCAAATAGGAGAGCAAAATTAGAGCGGGCTTAATCGGAAGATCTGAAAAATCTACGTCCTTCGGACTTGATTTTTCAGTTTCCGATATAATAAAATCATTGTAGCAAAGCTTTTATCTTTTGTAAAGAAGAGTTAAAATAAAGGTATGATTATTATTTTTGGCTTAGGGAATCCAGGAAAAAAGTTTAAAGACACGCGGCATAATTTGGGTCAGGAGGTTATCAATCTGCTCCAGAAAAAATGGGGGTTTTCTGAATGGCAGAAAAAAGCGAAATTAAGGGCAGAAATTTCAAACGGAAAATTCGCAGATAAAGAAATTTTATTAGTGAAATCCTTAACCTATATGAATGAGTCAGGCAGGCCAATAAAAAAATTAGGTCTCAAGTTCCAGGTTCCTTCGCGCCAGAGCAAGTTCGGTGCGGAGCAGGTAGGTCTCAAGATATATGTTATCCATGATGACCTAGACCTGCCCTTGGGCAAAATTAAAATCAGCAAAGGACGGGGTTCAGCCGGCCACAAAGGCGTGGAATCAATAATTAAGGAGTTAAGAACAAAGGATTTTGTGAGGTTTAGGGTAGGTATAGCCCGCTCCGCGGGAAATCAAAAATCAAAAATCAAAAATCAAAAACACATATCAAAAATCCAAAAATTAGATAAATTTGTTTTAGAAAGGTTCTCAAAAAACGAAAAAAGAATTATAGAGAAATCTATCCAGAAAACAATTCAGGCGACTGAGAAGGCCCTGGAAGAAGACATAGAAAAGGCGATGCAGGAGTATAATAAACCGATGTGAATCCACGAATGAATGCGAATGATACGAATGCGTGAATAAAAAAACAAGAGCCGGGAGGAGGACGTACCCCGGCCCTTGGCGTCAGGAAAACAGGCCTGACACCTTATTGTCGATTCGAACGTTATTAAACCTCGGCTCTGTTCTTCTTCTTTATTTTCGCCTGGTACATTTTCTGGTCGGCCTCGTGCAAGAGGTTTCCCAGATTCATTCCTTCAGTCCAGGAACTCACCCCCCACGAGAAGTCAGGAAATAAGTTATATATCCGCTGGATAATGGATATGGCTTCGACTTCGTCGGCTCCAGGCAAAAACAAGATAAACTCGTCTCCGCCAATCCTTGCCAAAAGATCGTAGGGCCTGATTTTGACCAAAGCGATCTGGGCAAACTCTTTCAAGTACTGATCACCTGCCTTATGTCCCGAGGTATCATTAATTTGTTTCAAACCATCCAAATCAATGAATACCAGAGACAACGGCTGGTGCCCTCTTTGAGCTCGCGCTATTTCGCGTCCAGCGAGTTGCTCAAACTTTTTTCTAGTTAAAGCTCCGGTAAGAACATCCTCGCTGTCCACGATCTCCGGTTTGAGAAAAGCTAGAAAGGCGGCCTTAATTCTCTTTATTAGGCCCCTCATCGTCTCGTTTCGCCTCCCTTTGTCTATAGTAAGAGCTTTTCGTCCTCCGGTCTACCTACAAGCGTTAGGGCTCGTGGGCACAAAGCCCTAAACCCTAAACTTTTCAGCCGAGCTTCAGAAATAGGAGGGATTGTTTGAAGATCGGCGCTTGTAAGCAGGCCGGAGGATGAATTTATTACCCCTTAAGAGCATAACACATATAACGCGGCCGCTGTATAGTTATTATCAATAAAATATTC
>CAZUDS010000047.1:3588-5991 GCA_964619425.1 uncultured Candidatus Saccharibacteria bacterium | reverse complement strand
TTCGTAATTCGTAGACCTTTATTTATGTTCAGATCCCGGCTTCGAACATCTTTGATGCAATTTATTTCTTTCCTTTCCCGAATTTTAGATTAAAATTTGGCCAACAAAGCAATAAGGGACCAACTAAAAAAATGGAGGAATAGCTGCCAGCTATAATGCCAATAATAAGGGCTAAAGAGAAATGTTTTAAGGTCTCTCCGCCAAAAAAGAAAATGGCAAGAAGGACAAAGAGAGTAGTTAAAGAAGTGTTGATAGATCTGATAAGAGTTTGATTCAGAGAAGAATTAATGGTCTCTTCAAAAGTGTCAGTCCTTCTTTTGAGAAGATTTTCCCTGATTCTGTCAAGAATAACCACCGTATCATTAACAGAATAGCCCACTACTGTAAGCAGAGCAACGACAATAGGGATTGTCAAGGGAACGTCAAAGAATTGACCCAGAAAAGCAAAAGCGCCTAAAGGAATCAAAACATCGTGGGCAAGAGCAATAATTGTTACAATCCCATATTGCCAGGGACGTCGAGGATGGACTAATTTTCTAAAAGCAAAAATAACATACACAAGGACGGCTAAAAGAGATAAGAAAATTAAAATTTTTGTCTTTTGTCTGAGTTCTCTGCCAATAACAGGACCTATTGACTCAAATCGAAGCTCTCGCAAATTCTCTCTGCCAAGTTTATCTAAAATTTCTTTGCGAGTTGTTTCTGGAATTTCTTTTGTTCTTAAAATTATGCCTCTCTCGCCTGTTGGCTGAAGCACAACCTTTCCTAAGTCCAAATCTTTTAATTTTTCGCGGATTTCTTGGTTAGAAGGCCTCTGGGTTAAATATTCTATTTCTAAAATACTGCCACCCGTAAATTCAATACCAAGTTTCAAGCCAAAAACAAACAAAAAGATAATGCTTGCTAAGATAAGAATTCCTGAGAAAAGAAAATAAATTTTTCTGTATTTTAAGAAACGGATGTTCATAATGCTATCGCCAGAGCCAACCTATTTTTTGTAATTTGCTCTTGGTAAAAAATTCCATTAAGACCCTGGTCACAAACATTGCTGTAAACATGCTCACTAAAATACCCACGCTTAACATAAGAGCAAATCCCTTTACAAAACTTGTGCCAAAACTAAAAAGAATAAAAGCAACAAGAAGAGTGGTTAAGTTTCCATCACGAATTGAGGGCCAAGCTCTTAAAAAGGTGTCTTTTAAGCAGTCATTGGGATTTTCTTTTTCTTTAATTTCTTCGCGGAGACGGGAAAAAATTAAAATACTAGCATCAACTGTCATACCCACAGATAAAATAAAGCCGCCAATACCGGCTAAAGTAATAGTCACTCCCATTATCTTAAATAAAGCCGCAGCCAAAATAATATAAATCAATAAAGTAAGGGCAGCCAAGAATCCTGGCAGGCGATAAAAAATAATCATAAATAAAGCAATGATTAAAAGGCCAATCAGGCCGGCTTTCAAGCTTTCTTGAAGAGAAATTTCTCCTAAGATAGGCCCTATTTGCTGTTGAGAAATCAAATTAATGGGCACGGGCAAAGCGCCGGCTGATAAATTACGGGCTAATTCTCTTGCCCCCTCAATGGTAAAATCACCTGTAATCTGGGCCCGGCCGCCTGAAATTTTTTCTTGGACCACGGGTATGGAAATAGGTATATTGTCAATATAAATGGCTAAGGGCCGGCCAATATTTTTTTCTGTTAATTCTTCAAAAATTTTAGCACCCTCTGGATTAAATTGGAGCGAAACCATGGGCTCTCGGGTTGTCGGATCAAAGCTTAGTTCTGCTTCTTTGAGAAAGCGACCGGTCAAAAGGGTACTCTTAAAATAAGGATCTTCAAAAGCCAATTGCCAATCTTTGATTTCTTGAATTTCTTCTATTGATTTTCCTTCAACTTCTCTTTGTTTTTCTAAGATTTTTTCTGTTTCTTCTTCTGTTCTTGACTCTCTAAATTCTAAAAATGGGGTCTGACCTATCATTTCCACTGCTCTCCCTGGCTCAATAATGCCGGCTAATTCCACAATGAGACGAAAACCTTCGCCTGCTCTAACAACTTGGACAACGGGTTCTTTAACCCCGAACAAGTCAATTCTTCTTTCAATAACGTCTCTTAAGCCGGCCATTGCTTCTGGCCACTCATTTTTCTCAATTTGTGAAAGATCGGCTTCGTAAATCAAATGGGCTCCTCCTTGTAAGTCAAGACCTAACTTAAAAGGCGCCTCTGGAAAATGAGGAATTTTTAAGTTAAGTCCAGCATTCAAAAAATCTATCCCTTGATTAAAATATTGAGGAAAAGCAAAAATCCCAGCTGCGACTGTTAAAAAAACTATCAAAACTAAAAATAAATAAACCTTTTTTCTTTGCATAAAATTTTAACTCGCTTTATCTTCGCCTTAGACAATG
>CAZUDS010000047.1:0-3488 GCA_964619425.1 uncultured Candidatus Saccharibacteria bacterium | reverse complement strand
GCTTTCCGAGCGGAGCGAGGAAAACATTCAAGGTCCTTGCGAAGCAAGGTTCTTAGACAATGGCTTTCCGAGCGGAGCGAGGAAAACATTCAAGGTCCTTGCGAAGCAAGGTTCTTATTTTTTAGAATAACAGTTTTCTTTCTGTCTTGCAAGAGATACCAACGTAATTACTCACTCATTTGAAATAAGCACTTTTGGCACGTTTTTCAAATATGTCCTTGCCAGTTCCGACATCACAGAGACAAATCAGAGAAATCAGAGACCCGATCCCTGTTAGTTAACAGGGATCGGGTCTCTGTTGACTAAACTTCAAATGAATGAGCAGTTACATACTACCAACCTATACAAATTATCGCGTTAGCTCAAAAGGGCCCCTGTTATCAACGATCCCCAATAAGGATTTATTAGCCGTATTTGGGCAAACAGCATTTTTTATACTTTTTTCCAGAACCGCACGGGCAGGGGTCATTACGGCCTATTTTTTTCTTTTTAAGGCGCGGACTTGTCGCTGACCCTGCTTGCTCCCTATTTTTTTGAAAAGAGGCGGCGGGCTTTACCGCTGACAAACGCGGATCGAATCTAGGCGTATCAAAATAAGGCCTAGCGTAAGGCAAAGGAGCCGAAGCCGAGGCAAATGCTGGCCGCAAACTTACTTTCAAAATGGCCTGGACAGTATTTACTTCAAAAAGGGAAAGTAATTGCTGAAACATTTGATGACCCTCTCTTTTGTATTCTACCAAAGGGTCTTGCTGACCGTAAGACCTCAGGCGGACACTATCTCTCAAATGGTCCATCATTGTTAAATGGTCTATCCATAAAAAATCCAGGGTTCGCAAGAGAAAGGTTTTTTCTATCTGGCGCATATTGCTCTCCCCTACTTCTTTTTCCTTTGTCTCATAATCTTTTTGGGGAAAGCCCTGTTTTTTGAATAATTCTGAAACATAATTTCTCAGTCCTTCCCGAGACATCTTGAGAATTTCTCTTCTCTTTTTATAAATCACTCCCCGGTGTTTATTCAATACCTCGTCATAGTCCAAAAGATGTTTTCTGATATCTAAATTCATACCTTCAATCTTTGACTGGGCTTCTTCAAGGGCTCTGGAAACCAGGCCCACTTCAATTGGTTCATTCTCTGGGAAATGAAATTTTTCCATTAAATTTTTAATTCTTTCGCCGCCAAAAATTCTTAACAAATCATCTTCTAAGGAGACAAAAAATTGAGAAGCGCCGGGATCGCCTTGCCTACCGGCCCTCCCCCGCAATTGATTATCAATTCTTCTTGCTTCATGCCTTTCAGTGCCAATAACAAAAAGTCCTTCTAACTCCTTTATTTTTTCTGCTTCCTTGACATCAGGAGGATTGCCGCCCAAAACAATGTCAACGCCCCTCCCTGCCATGTTAGTGGCTACAGTGACTGCTCCTAATTTTCCTGCTTGAGCAATAATTTCACCTTCTCTTTCGTGATTTTTAGCATTTAAGATATTATGCAAAATGCCTTCTCTTTCTAATAATCTACCTAAATATTCGTTTTTTTCAATTGAAGTTGTACCAACTAAAACGGGTTGGCCCAATTGATATCTTTTTTTGATTTCTTGAACAATTGCTCCAAGCTTGGCTTTCTCATCTTTGAAAATTTTGTCTGGCAATTTTTTACGAATCAAGGGTTTATTGGTGGGAACACAAATTACTTCCAAATTATAGACCTTATCAAACTCTTCAGCCGAGGTAAGAGCGGTGCCCGTCATACCAGCTAATTTTTTGTATTGCCTAAAATAATTTTGAAAAGTGATTGAAGCCAAAGTCAAGGACTCTGGCTGAACCCTTACTCCCTCTTTTGCCTCCACTGCTTGGTGAAGACCGCCTGACCAGCGCCTTCCCGGCATTAAACGGCCTGTAAATTCATCAACAATAACAATTTGACCTTCTCTGATAATGTAGTCCCTGTCTTTTTGAAAAAGAATTTCCGCTCTTAGGGCCTGCTCCAAATAATGCAAATATTTCATTCCTTTTTCAGCATAAATATTGTCCACGGCTAAAATCTTCTCAATCTTGGAGATCCCCTCTTCTGTAAGAGTAACGGCTTTCATTTTTTCATCAACATTGTAATCAACATCTTTTTTCAGCCGGGGAGTTATTTTAGCAAAGTCAGCATACATTTTTGAACTCTCAACATCTGGCTGGGAAATAATCAGAGGAGTTCTTGCTTCGTCAATTAAGATTGAATCAACCTCATCAATAATGGCGAAATTATGGCCTCTTTGGACAATATTTTCCAAATCATAAGTCCCCCCATCAAACGAGCGATTGTCGCCTTGCGATTTACCACCCGAAGATTCGTCCGGCCTGGCCGAAGGGTAAACCATATTGTCTCTTAAATAATCAAAGCCAAACTCATTATTGGTGCCATAAGTAATGTCAGCCCCATAGGCCTCTTTCCTAGAAACCGGCCGCAGATAAGATTCAACTATCTTAAAACCTCCAATAATATCTCGCTCTTCGTCTCGTTCATTATTTGGAATTTGGAATTTGCCTGCCCCGTTAGAAGCCGAAGGCTTTCTAATGGGGGGGTTTGGAATTCTTGCCCCCACACCAAAATTTGGTGTGGGGGTGAATTTAGAATTTGTGATTTGGGATTTGGAATTTCCAGCTTGGTATGTCGGATCATAGAGATAAGCATTGTCATGCACAATACACCCCGTTGACAACCCAAGCGCGTGATATATCTGTCCCATCCAAACCGCATCTCTTTTTGCCAAATAATCATTAACAGTTACTAAGTGACAACCTTTTCCTTCTAAGGCATTTAAGTACAAAGGCAGGGTGGCAGCCAAGGTCTTTCCTTCGCCTGTTACCATCTCAACAATTTTTCCTTGGTGCAACGAAATTCCGCCAATGAGCTGAACATCAAAATGTCTCTGGCCCAGAGTTCTTTTGGCTGCCTCGCGCCCGAGGGTAAAGGCCTCTGGTAAAAGATTGTCTAATGTTTCACCCTTTTGCAATCTTTCCTTTAATTCAAAAGTCGTCTCTCTTAATTTTTCATCTGAGTGACTCTCAAATTCTGGTTCTAAAAAATTTATCTTATCAACCAAGGGCTGAGTTCTCTTTAGATACTTTTTATTGGGATCGCCTAAAATTTTATCTAAGATTAGCATGTTAGAGCGACTTGATACCCAGCACTCAGAGCTCTGAGTGCTGGGTATCTTAGTCGGTCTTACACCCAGCACTCAGTGCTTTGAGCACTGAGTGCTGGGTAACGATTTTCTAACTACTTCCCGCCACAACCTGGGCGGCTCTCAAAATGTTCAGATCCCGGCTTCGAACATCCGTTAGGTGAGCGAGTCCTGCGAGACCTATCTAACGGGATAACTCTTTTATCTTAAAGAAAAAACTGTCAAAAAGCAATCTATAGCGGAGTCAGGTGAGCGAATAGAGAAGCACATAGGCACTCGGTCGCTTTGCTCCCTCGTGCGCTATTCCGCCCTAATTTT
>CAZUDS010000046.1:0-6027 GCA_964619425.1 uncultured Candidatus Saccharibacteria bacterium | reverse complement strand
ATTCATCAGCTCCATCCTTTTTAGCTTTTTGGCAGAGGCCCAACCTCTGCCGATGCGAACTGTCCCCTATCGGCGGGTCAATTAAACAAATTGTCTTGATAGAAGTTCCTTTCAATTCTTCTTTAACCAGCCTTACCCATTCCGTCCTAATACAAACCCCCCGAAAGCCATATTCTTTGGCTTCCTGGCAAACCTTTTTTATTTCTTCGTCTCTTGCCTCCTTTTTCAAAAAAGTTTGGTCTATAATCCGACTAATATTCTTCATATATAGGAAATTTTTTAACTAATTCTTTTACTTTCTTTTTAATCTGCTTTTTTACTTTCTGACTCCCAATATTTTTTATTAGAGCAATAATTAATTTAACAACTTCCCGGGACTCTTTTTCTTTTAATCCCCTGGTTGTTATGGCCGGCGAGCCCAATCTAATGCCCGAAGGATTATAGGGCGGTTTTTTATCAAAAGGAATAGCGTTTCGGTTAACATAAATGCCGACCTTGTCCAATTCGTCTTGAATCAATTTAGAGCTAACGTCAAAAGGAGAAATATCTATCACCATCAAATGGTTGTCAGTTCCGTCACTAATTACTCTTATCCCCTGTTTTATAAACTCATCAGCCATTACCTTGGCATTCAAAATAATCTGTTTCTGATATTTTTTAAAAACCGGCTTCATTGCTTCTAAAAAACAAACAGCTTTAGCGGCAATAACATGGTCTAAAGGACCCCCTTGTGTTCCGGGGAAAACGGCCTTATCTATTTTTTGAGCCAAATTTAATTTGCCCTCGGTATCTATCCTGTCTTTAATTTTAGAAAGTATTAAGCCCCCCCGAGGTCCTCTCAAAGTTTTATGAGTGGTAGCGGTAACTACATCGCACCAGGGAAAAGGGTGGGGATGAAAGCCCGTCACCACCAGACCGGCAATATGGGCAATATCTGCCATTAAATACGCGCCTGCCTTTTCAGCAATTTTTCTAAAGGTCTTAAAATTAAGAGTTCTTGAATAAGCGGTGGTACTGACGATAATCAATTTTGGCTTAAACTCTAAGGCAATCTTTTCAACTTCTTTTAAGTCAACTTTTTCCGTTTCCGGATTAACGCCGTAATAAGCAAATTGATATAATTTCCCGGAAAAATTAACCTTAGAACCATGAGTTAAGTGACCGCCGGCCGATAAATCAATGCCTAAAATTTTGTCCCGGTAATCCAGTAAGGCAAGATAGACAGCGGCGTTTGCCTGAGAACCGGAATGGGGCTGGACATTGGCATGCTCTGCCCCAAATAATTTTTTAGCCCGTTCAATGGCAATGGTCTCGATTTTATCAATAAATTCATTGCCGCCGTAATATCTTTTTCCCGGATAGCCCTCGGAATATTTATTGCTCAAAGGCGTTCCCATTGCTCTCAAAACAGCCGGACTAGCGTAATTTTCCGAAGCAATTAAAGCCAAGCCGTTTTTCTGGCGAATAATTTCTTTATTGATTAAGTTGTAAACTTTAGGATCAATTTTGTTTAATTTCATACTAAATTTGTTTTTCTTTTTTCTTGGTGGTTATTCTTCCGCCTTGCCATTGGCCGCGGTATAAATTTGATTTCCCTTTAACTTCAAAAAACATAATGTGTAAAACCCTGGCTCCCATTTCTAATTCAAAACTTTCATCGCGAAAATTGTAAATTCCCATAGTTAATTCTCCCTTGTAACCAGGCGCCGATTGGCCGCCAAAAATATAGACGCCGGAACGATAAAGAGTGGAGCGAGGGGTAAAAATGGCTAAAAGATTTTCTGGCAAATTTAATTTCTCAATTGTTTTCATTAAATAATATTTTCTAGGTTTCAAAATTATTTTTTTTGATTGCCCCTCATTATGCTTTGCAACTAATTTAACATCTGGTGTTCTTCTTTCATTTATACCTAAAAAACTTTTTGATTTTTGCTGTCGTAGACTCCCCGTAGGGTCCTTTTTGATTTTTGATTTAAATTCATATAACTCCCCTATCCTCAAATCAAAACCGGCCCCTTCGGGGTTTTTTAATTCTCTTTCAGAAAGATTTTCTACCAAATTCTTTTCTCTGACTAACTCTAAAAGTTTTTTTATTCCTAAAATCATTAAAATTAATACTTGATTTCCGCTCGCAGTTCCTTAAAATCCTCAAATAAAGAGGGTGTAAATCGCATACAAACATCAAACATCATTGCCGCCATCCTTCTAATCTCCCATTCTGCTTTTCCGCTTAATCTCAATTTAAACAAATGGCGCAAAGCCCTGGCATTAGTGTAGAAATAACAAGATGTTGCCCAAAAAACCGGCATTATTTTTCTGGCATCTTCTTTTGTCGCGCCCAACGCTATCTCCTGATTAAATAAATCAATGGCTTGCAAAGCTACATTCTCTTCTATTTTCAATAGTTCTTTCACTTTTTTTTCATCATCAATATAATCATAAGCGTTATAAACAAAACAATTTTGATTGGCCGAAATATAACGAGTGCTTCGGAAAGTCCAGCCAACGCCAATTTTGTGCCTGGTCCATTGGGCTTGCAAGGACTTGGTTATTCCGGAAACACAGAAGACAAATTCAACCGCTTGCAACGGCGTATCGTGGCCGAGTTTTATTAATAATTTATTCAACCTTAAATCATCTTCTATTGTTCCTTTTGATTCATGAGAAACTCTGGCGGTAAAAGCGGGAAGAGTATTGGAATGACAAAGATTTTTATATTCATCAACCGGCTGAGTTATTGCCACAAGTTTAATTTCTGGCTCTATTGCTCTAAATAAATTTTTTCTTAAATGTTTCCACTTATCCATATTTTTTTATTTCCTGATTAATTTTACTTGCCTGGGGAGATTTTGGTTTGGCGTATTTATGGTCTTTTTGTTTTAAGTAAGGAATTTCAACTGGACTGGAAAGGGTTTCAAAGGTTAAAGCGCAAATTCTGGTTACTCCGGCATATAAGACAACTGGCATAGATCCTATATTGCCCAACTCCATTACTGCTTTTCCCTGCCAACCCGGATCAAATCGAGCAGCGGTTAATTGAACCACCACGCCTAATCTGGCTAAAGAGGATCTGCCGTCAAGCCGGGCCATTAAATCACTGCCCAAGGAGAACTCTTCTTTGGTGGTGGTTAAAACAAAACTTTTTGGTTGTAAAATAAAAGGAGCTCCTTCTTCTATTTTTATCTCTTCCATAAACTCCTCAAAATCAATTTTTCTTTTCAGGTCTAAGTAGGGATATTGAGAGGGCTTAAAAACCTTGAAAATATTTCCCAAATGTAAATCCAAAGAACACGGTCCTAATTGTTCTTTGAAATTGGGCTTAGGAATAATTTTAATCTTTCCTTCTTTAATATATCTTTTAATATCCCGATCAGATAAAATCATGGTATTATTTCTATTCCCATATTTTTAGCTGTCCCTTCAACAATTTTTATTGCTTTTTCTATGTCATCAGTATTCAAGTCGGGCATCTTTTTTTCCGCTATTTCTTTTAATTGCTGGAGGGTAATTTTTGCCATTTTTTTCTTGTTTGGCTCACCAGAGCCCTTTTCAATGCCAGCTGTTTTTTTCAAAAACTCAGAAGTTGGTGGCTGCTTGGTCTTGAAATCATAACTTCTATCTTCATAAACAGTAATCTCAACAGGCAGGGTCCAACCCTGCTGATTTTGAGTGCTGTCATTAAACCTCTGGCAAAACTCAGCAATATTTATGCTATGCTGGGCTAAGGAAGGACCTACAGGAGGGGCGGGCGTGGCTTTGCCAGCTGGTATTTGTAACTTGATTATAGCCTTAATTTTTTTCATAACCGATGCGAATCTACGAATGGATGCGAATGATACGAATAATTATTTCGTGTATTAGTGTCGGGTTTATAATTTTTTGATTTGTAAGGAATCCAGTTCAACCGGCGTATCTCGGCCAAACATATTGACTAAGACCTTCACTTTCCCTCTTTCTTCATCAATCTCCGAAACCTTGCCATCAAAATCCTTAAAAGGGCCATCAGTAATTTTTACCAGATCCCCTATTCCCACTTCAATCTTGTACTGGGGTTCTTTCACTCCCATTCTTTTTTTTAAGGTCTCAATTTCTTTCAGAGAAACAGGAATAGGGACAGTCCCCGCCCCTACAAAGCCAGTCACATTGGGAGTGTTTCTCACTACATACCAAGAGTCCTCAGTCACAATCATTTCTACTAAAACATAACCAGGATAAACTTTTTCTTCAATCACCTTGCGTTTGCCATTTTTAATTTTAATTTTCTTTTCTTTAGGCACCAAAACATTAAAAATCTTGTCTTCCATGCCCAAGGACTCAATCCTCTGTTTAAGGTTTTTAGTAACAGCATCTTCATAGCCAGAATAAGTGTGAATAACATACCAATGTTTTTCTCGCGGAATTTGTTCTTTAGGCATATTTTAGAACGACTTGACAAATTGCCTGCCTCTGGCAGGCAATTTGTCTTAGTTGGTCTTGTTAGAGCGACTTAATGACCGAGTACTCAGAGCGTTAAGTACTCGGGAATTTAGTCGGGCTTACACCCAGCACTCAGCGCTCAAAGCGCTGAGTGCTGGGTAACGATTTTCTAACGACCCAGCACTCAGCGCTCTGAGTGCTGGGTCGAGAAAATCAGTTACCTAATATACCTCTCTAAAATCTTTATAAAAATAAAATCCAATGTTCCCAAGAATATAGCCACCGCAAAAGCTACCCCAATAACAATTAGGGTATATGTCAAGACCTGCTTCCGCGACAGCCAATTAATCTTCTTTATTTCCAATCTCACCTCTTTTAAGAAGGTAATGATTTTACCAAGAACAGTCATTGTTTTATCTTAACAAAGCTTTTTCTTAAAAAGCCCATCGGGCTTTATATTTCAAGATAGCAAGAACAAGCTTTGAAGTCAAGAAAAATTAAGAAAGGCAAATCAAAATAGAATAGTTGTTATCAATAAAATATTCAGTTTCCGATACAAGAACAATATAAAAAAGGTTTCTAACCAGCGCGAAGTAATCACAAGAAACAGGGCTTGTAATTTGCTTATTCCATTGTTCGTGCCACTGGCAAAAAAAACGGGAAAATTTTTATCCCCGTATATTTATAATCTGTCCATTTCTCTAACAGAGGTTAAGAATTAAAAAAACTTTTTTTCTATCGTTCTAACAAACTCAAGTAAAACCGGGTCGTCAAAAATTTCTTTAGCCCATCTCATCCAAAGCTTATATTGAATTTTCTCGCCTTTCTTCCAATATTCTAATCCCTGCAAAAGGTTTTCAGCTTTGTCTATCTGTTTAACAAATCTTCCTTCCTTGCTTAATCCTTTTTCAAAATCTAACCAGAGATTTTTCATTTCATTCTTCAGGTCTCGAGGCAGTTTAGAAATAAGCCTATCAAAACCTTTTTCTTCCATTTTGTATTTGTCTTGACCTCTTTTTCTTTTTTGGGCTAAAGTGAGTTTTGGCCAATGCTTAAGAATTTTCCTTGCCTTATTTTTATCTTTTGGCAGAAGGGGGTCGTAAGGAGTTAAATCTTGGGCATATACTTCACACAAGTCATGAACTAGGGCTATTTTAATTATTTTTTCCAGGTTCAATTTTTTCTTTTTACCTAATATCCAAGAAATGATCGCCATTCGAAAAATATGTTCAGCCGTGCTTTCAGCTTTTTTTATCTGGTGAACCTGCCAGCCTCTTCTGTTTTTTCTCTTTAATTTTCCAATTTCAATGAAAAAATTAAGAAGTTCTTTCATATGTTTTTAGTTTATTATAATGCTACTTTTTTTATTCAATGTTCAGATCCCGGCTTCGAACACCTTTCGCTTTGTCGGCAACTCAATATAAAATGTGCTGCCTTTGCCCCTGCCTTCTGATTCAGCCCAAATTTTGCCATTGTGGAGATCTATATATCTTTTGGCTACATGGAGGCCAAGGCCAGTTCCTTCAATAAAGAAAGTGGTGCCAGCCATACCCCTAGTAAAGCCCTCAAAAATTGTCTCTTGTTCTTCTTTGGTCAGCCCTTCCCCAGTAT
>CAZUDS010000045.1:0-6042 GCA_964619425.1 uncultured Candidatus Saccharibacteria bacterium | reverse complement strand
GTAACTATGGAACGGGAACCGCAAATTAATAATATTGAATTTGAGCAACAAAAAGCAAGAGAATTTTGGAAAGACAGAAATACACGATCGGTTAGTTTTAGACGACACAGCGCCTATGATTACGAAGGAAAAGGTTTACCCAAAGGGTCTCTTACCAAAGAAGGAATAGAATTGGCTTGTAAAGAGGCGAAAAAATGGAAAGAGGGTCTACCGCCGGATTCAGAAGTAACTATATTTGAGAGTCCTTCTTGTATGGTCGCAGGCGAAAGACAATTTCCGCAGTCGCACCTGCTTTTACCTTCCCGCGCGAGACAGACGGCTAGTATTTATGAACAAGAGGTATTTGGTAATTTAGCTTCAGCGGAAGAGTATAAAAATTCAATGGGTGGTGACCCTCTTCGCCCCATTCAATCTAAAAGGCGGAAGCGAGCTTATGAGTTGGGTGATTTTATGGAATATGTTCCTGTCGATAAAATTCAATTTATTCCAGAATTTTTTAGGATCAGGAATGAAGTTTATGGTTCCAATATGGAAAAGTTTTGGCAGGATTATACCAGAGAGGAGCTTGATCCGCGCGTCCAAGCAGCCTTAGAAAAATGCGGCGCCTCATCATCAAAAGAACTTGCTATACATTTGGCTGATTTTCTGGCAGAATTAGCCGAAACAACGGAATCCATAGATGTCCATAATAATAAAAAAGTGGATCTGTGCTTAACCCATGGTGAAACTATGGATTCCTTTTTATATTTTACAAGTCAATATATAACTAATATAAGAGGACCAGAAGCCGGTTTACCGCTTGAAGAAATATCCTTTGGATATAATCAAGGATTCAATGTTCACTTGCGTGACCGACAACTTTTTATTGAGTTAGGAGATGTTGTTTATCCAGTTGACGATTTAAAAAAGTTTATTAGTTTTTTGAAAGGCGATGAAAAAATTTAGAAATATTCTTAAATTCAACGAGATAGGCCGATCGGATATTTTTCTGGTTGGGGGCAAGGGCGCGTCACTTGGAGAGTTGTTTCGGGCGGGTATTCCGGTACCACCAGGCTTTGTGGTTTCCACGGATGTTTATAGGCAGGTTTATAGTGGAAACAAATACTTAAAAGACTTTCAAGAAGAGATTTTAAGTTTTTTTGATGGATTAAAAGCAGAAAGAGTTGCTATTCGGTCTTCGGCAACCATTGAGGATTCTCCCACATTTTCTTGGGCTGGTCAATTAGAAAGTTACTTGAATGTTAAAAAGAATAAAGTTCTAGAAAGCGTGAAAATGTGTTGGGAATCAACTAAATCTCCGAGAGCAATAGAATATGCTAAAAGCCAAAATATATCCTCAGAAAAACTGCTTGTAGCTGTAGTAGTTCAGACAATGGTAGATAGTGAAATATCCGGAATAATATTTTCGGTTAACCCTATAAATAAAGAAAGAGGGGAGATCATGATAGAAGCTGGCAGAGGTTTAGGTGAAATGATTGTGCAGGGAATGATCACACCGGCTAATTTTGTTGTTAAAAAAGAAACTCTGGAAATTTTATCAAAAAATAAATTAAACCAACAAACAATGCTGATTTATCAGGATGAGGAAACAAAGGAAGTTACTATTCCTAACGAATTAAAAAATACTCAACTTTTACAAGACAACCAGATTGAGGAATTAGCGAGATTAGCTATAGAAATAGAAAATCATTATGGTACACCCCAAGATATAGAATGGGCTTTCGCTGGGGGTAAATTTTACATATTACAATCAAGGCCAATTACAACACTTTAACACTAAATTTTCCGGCGTGAAGACGGCTTAGTGGGAGAACTTGAGGGGAGGAATACCGAGTTGTCTGAGTGAAAGTGGGGAAAGGGGCTAGAGGAAAGGGGTCAAATCTATTTTTAGCTATAATCACCACTTTTGTTTTGAAATTTCTCGGCTACTTATATTGTTAGTCGAAGGAAATAAAAAAATCGGGCTTGATTTTTCTTTTGAGATTTTGTAAACTATTTATTGATAAGTAGAAAAAACACAAAGGTCGAAAATTAGCTATCTCCATTTATAATTATACAAAACTATGAATACAACACTTATTGTGATTATTGCCGTAGTTGCGGTTTTAGTTCTTGCCATTATTGGCATTTTTAACCGTTTAGTTGTTCTTCGCAATAGAGTGAAAGAGGCCTGGGCTGATATTGATGTTCAATTAAGGAGACGATATGATTTAATTCCTAATTTGGTAGAGGCAGTAAAGGGTTATGCCAGCCATGAAAAAACGGTTTTTGAGAATGTCACTAAGGCAAGAACAGCGGCTATGACAGCCGAACAATCAGGTGATCCAAAACAGATTGGTCAGGCAGAGAATTTTTTAGCTGGCACTTTAAAAACCTTATTTGCTGTAGCGGAAAATTATCCTCAACTTAGAGCGGTAGAGAGCTTTTTAGAACTTCAGAGAGAGCTCCGCGATACCGAAGACAAGATTCAGGCAGCGCGCAGGTTTTATAATAACAATGTTAGGGCGATGAATATAAAAGTTGAGAGTTTTCCTTCTAATGTCTTTGCTCAAATTTTTAATTTCAAAAAAGTGGACTTTTTTGAAATAGAAGAAGCGGCTGTGCGCGAAACGCCAAAGGTAAGTTTTTAATTTTTAATTGAAAATTTTCTCATGACTCTTTATCATCTTGCAGAAAAGAATGTTCGCAAAACCTGGCTTTATCTGACCCTTTTTTTCTTGTTTATCATTGGCTTGGGCTGGTTGATTTCCTATTTTATGGGAACAACTATCATCTTATGGGTGGCTGTAATCTTTAGTATTCTAATGAGCTTTTTCAGTTATTGGTATTCCGATAAAATTGTTTTAGCAATAACAAAAGCCAGGGCTATTGAGAAAAAAGACAATCCCGAACTTTACCGTTTGGTAGAAAATCTTTGTATTGCTGCTGGTCTTCCTTTGCCTAAAATTTATATTATTAATGAAGCCCAGCCCAATGCTTTTGCCACAGGTCGTAATCCAAAACACGCGGTGGTTGCCGTTACTCAGGGCTTATTGGAAAAATTAGAAAGAGCGGAGTTGGAAGGAGTGATTGCTCATGAATTAGCCCATATTGGTAATCGGGACATTTTGCTTTCAACAGTTATTGTTGTTTTGGTCGGAACAGTGGTTTTGATAACTGATTTTTTCTTTCGTATTGCTTTTTGGGGCAGAGGAGGAAGGAACAGCCAAGAAGGGGGACAAGCAAGAATAATTATGATTTTAATAGCTTTGGCTTTAGCAATTTTAGCTCCTATTATGGCTCAATTGATAAAATTTGCCATTTCTCGCAAAAGAGAATTTTTAGCCGATGCTTCTGGGGCTCTTTTAACTCGCCATCCCGAGGGACTGGCAAGGGCTTTGGAAAAAATTTCTCAAGATACTCACTCTTTTCGTTCTTTGAGAACGGCTTCAGATGCCACTGCTCATCTTTATATCGTCAACCCCTTTAAGGGAAAGGAACGAACTTCTTGGCTGCACAAATTATTTATGACTCATCCGCCAATAGGGAAGAGAACGGAGGCCCTTCGGGGAATGAAGATCTGATGTTGCAGGGTTAGCTCTGCCAGAGTTCCTGCATGCATATCTCCTTAGATTAGAACTCAAACAATAAACAATAGCTTGTTCGGAACATTGGGTCTCTGCTTCGCAGGGGTTTTTATTTTGCCGGCAATTAAATTATAATAAAAATGATACTGATATAAATTATGAGTGTTTTAGATTCCGTTTTAATTGGCTTGGTTCAGGGACTGACCGAATGGCTGCCTATCAGCAGCACCGGACAGGGAATGTTGGTTTTAATACGGCTAATCAATATTAATCCCGAGCAAGCTTTTGCAATAATAATTTGGATGCATATAGGCACTTTAGCGGCGGTTTGCTATAAATTTCGTCAAAAGCTTTTTGATTTGATTAAAGTTTTTCCAGGCGTGATTAGCAAAATTGCTAAAAAAAACCGGGAATTGTCTTCAACTGAGACAGTTTGTCAATTTTTGATCTATTCCACTTTTTTTAGTTTCCTGATCGCCATTCCCATCTATTTGGTCTTAAAGGAAATTTTTCCGGTTATGGGAGGAGAAATTGCTACTTTTTTAATAGGTTTATTTCTTATTATCACCGGTCTCATTCTTAAAAAATCAAAAAAAGAAATTGCCTTAAAAAATCAGAAAAAAATCTCCCCCTCAGATTCTATTTTGGCTGGGATAGTTCAGGGCTTTAGTATTTTACCCGGAATTAGTCGTTCGGGAATTGTTTTGACTGCTTTATTGAGTAGGAAAATTAGACAGGAAGACGCCTTAGAGCTTTGTTTTTTAATGGCCGTGCCAGTAATGTTTTTTGGCTTTGTGGGAGCGATTATTTTTCAAGAACTACAAGTAAATTTCCCTTTAAGATATTTAATCATTGGCAATGTTGTCTCTTTTTTGAGCGGTTTATTGGTCTTAGATTTATTCTTAAAATTAGCTCAAAAAATAAATTTCGGTAATTTCTGTATTTTTATCGGTATTCTTTCTTTAATTCCTTTTTTGATTGCTTGGATATAATAACTATGGGGGCAAAACGAGCTCGGGTTCGCTCTGTTTTGCCCCCTACTTCTTAATCCGCAAGAAAGGCCCCTCGATCTCGATGGCGGTTTCTCCCCTACATAACTTGCTGGCACATGTCCAGCAGTAATAGCCGGGGCGTCCCCGAACTACCAAACGAGACTGCCCCAGTTGTTTTCCGCAATGCTGGCAATTCTTTTTCGCCTTCCTTTGGACATAGAAAATCTTACGCCGCCTGTTTCCTAGAAAGCTAAGCGAGTAGGCACAATTATGACAATAAAACCCCTGTACCCCCTCGACCTGACAAAAATATCTGCTATTCTTGTCGCAACGCCAACATCTCATTTTCTCACCTCTTTACCCTGATTTCCATTCGCCCAATCAAAGCGACTAAAACCAAGATTACAACCCAGAAGGTCGTCAAGACACCGTACGCAACGTACGCCAGGAACAGGACAGCGTACGCCAAGAATAAAAGCGCTGCCTCCTTAGAGGTCTTAACGGTCTTCATCATTTGTTTCTTTGTTTTCCGCTTCATTGGGTATCACCTCCTTGTCAAAATCTTGAGTTCTATATCCCTGTCCTTAAACAGAACAGGCCCACTATCTCACTGACAGTCAAGCGGTTGAGTATCACCATCCCCCTTCTTGCGGACAGATTGAAAAAGAACTCTATCGTAAATGTACTTTGGGGTAAAATACGCCCCTTATGATCTATTTTAGAAATACCATTTTTAAAAGAATTCGTCAAGTTAACTTAAAAAGCCCTACTCGGGCGAGGCTTTTGTTGAGCCGGGAAAGCCATCTTTTCTAAATTCTGATTATCTAAAATAAGTCACGCGCCGCTTGGAGCAATCTAAACCATTTCTATTTCCCTTCGCGTATTATCAACCCCAAGTATTTTTTGTATAGGAAACTGAAAGCTTCCTATACAAGCCCCGTTAGAGATTACAAAAGTAGAGAAGAAGCACCAAGAGAATAAATCTCTAACCGGCGCAAGCCCCGTTAGAGATTACAGGGGTAAGGAAAAAAGACAAAGAGAGCGCCAAAGGAAAGCCTTCGGCTTCCTACGGGGCAAGCAAATCTCTAACGGGGCAAGCCAGCACTAATTTTGCCCGACCATAACAAAATAATTCGTATTTAATTAAAAAAGTCCTGAATAACTCTGGCAACCTGCGTGTGGCGAATAGCCACATCCCTTGTGGGCGAAGCGGGTTGCCCTGAGGCAGCCCCGCAAAATTAGCGCTGAATAATGCGCGAGCGAAGCGAGTGCCTATGCGCCCGATTTTTCTAAAAAGGAAAATAGAAAGGAAAGCAGGGACATTTCTGAATTTTCAGTTAGAATAAAAAGCCCGTCGCTGATCCCCACACCAAATTTAGTGTGGGGGCTGGACAGTTTTTATTCTTGTAAAAGTTTGTTATAATAAATATAAGAAATCCGAGTGTTGTTTACACTTTGCTCGGCAATAAAAGTTTTCAGGTACC
>CAZUDS010000044.1:0-6158 GCA_964619425.1 uncultured Candidatus Saccharibacteria bacterium | reverse complement strand
TTCTGACATAGAGTTAAATTTTAATTATAATTGCTAACTAATTCGGTAACGAAATAGCAATATTTTGAATCTTGCTCATTACTTCTTTAAATTCCAAATTCCAAATTCCAAATTCCAAACAATATCCAAATTCCAATGACCAAATGACCAAAACCTTCTTTATAAATAATTCTGTTTCGGTCATTGGGATTTCGGTCATTGGAATTTATTTGGAATTTGTGATTTGTGATTTGTGATTTGTGATTTATGATTTCATTGTTCCCGGTCCTTCTCTTTCTGATCTTTCTGGTACTCTTCTTGCGGTTCTTGGGGGTATTTTTCTCTGATTCATCTCAGCCAAGATTACTTCCCGTTCTTCTCCAAGTATCCTCATTTTACGCATTTCATCAGTAGTCAGTTTTTCTGGTTTCTCTTTCATCTTTTTCAATTCCTCATTAAGTTTGTGAAAATCCTCTGTCAATTCGGCGTGCGGCGCCTCTATTCTTTTTGACAAATCATTCCTTTGTCTGGAAGATAATACGCTTATTGGCCTTAAGCCCGCTCCCCGAGCAGGAGCGCTTGAGAGATAATCCGGAATGCCTGATCTTCTGCTAACCATATATTGGACATTGCGGCCTGGTTCTTCTGCTTCTTTCATTAACATTTCAGCGGCCGGTTTTTTGAATTGCCCAATAGCAGCGCTCCATTGCCCAGATGACCAATTATCACGCATTGCTTTTTCAGCGCCCAGGCCTCCCGGCCTTTTATCTTTAATGGCCGCTTGGAGTCCTGAGAAGTCCATTTTAGTAATTTCTTCTGGCGATAATTCGGCTTGGATTCTTTGGCTGACTGACTCATAGCCCTTGGCTTTGGCTTCTTCTATACTTAAGCCAACCTGCTTTCTTGTTTCTTCGGGAAGACCTTCGCCGATTTTATCAGCCAAATAAGGAGTGGCTTTAATAATTTTCTTTGCCAAGCCAGGACTGATTTTAGCCGCCTCTTGGCCGGTTTTGATTAGGTATTGATCTGTTTGTTCTGAGGACCAGTCGCGCGTTTGCTTCATATATTCTCTAAGATCTTTTAATTGCCCTTCTTCAACAATTGAACTTATTGCTGCCACTTGATCTTGCCTTCCAGCCCCCGGCTTAAGACCTTCTCTTAATTTTGCGCTCACTGATTCTCCTTTCATTTTGTCCGCCTTTTCTTTTACCTCCCCTCTCTCTGCCTCAAAGAACTTAGAGGCCTCTCTTCCCGCCCATCGTTTAATTGCGCGACTACCAGAGGCCGTTTTTATTACTTCTCCTGCTTTGCCAGCAAAACCGGTTTTGCTGGCCAATCTTTGGTCAAAAGTAGGCATTGTTGCCCACTGCTCCATTTTTGCTTTTGTTTTTTCTGGTATATGCTTACGGGCTCTTTTAGAGGCGGCCTTAGAAACTTTTTTCCCTGCTATTGATGCTCCCTTTTTAGCAACATCTACCCCAATTCGGGCGCCCATTGCTCCAGTGGTAAATCCAAAAAATATTCCAATTACCATAAAAGCCAAAGAGACCATAACTGGTAGGATAGCGCTAAACAGGATGATACCCGCCTCGGTGAATAGTCCAGCGCCCCTAAGATGTCTCTCTATTCTGTCTCCTCCTAAATGACCAACCAATAAAGGGTCACGAGCAGTAGCGCTTAAAAGCATTAAACTTAGATAAAAGAAAAAAGCAGCCGTTACTCCAATTATTGCCCACTGGATGAGTTGATGCCACCATAGCTCCCAATAACCCCTGGTTCTTGGCAGAATAAAACAGACAAAAGCAATGGGCGCTAAGATAAGTAGGACCCAAAAGGCAATAATTCTGAGGATAAAAATTAAACCAAAAAGACCAAAGGCAAAGAAGCCAACAAAAAAGAAAATACCATAACCTATAATCAGCACCACCCTTATTAATACTGCCTCTAGGGAGGCGCCAGGCTCGAAAATTCCACGGAAAGTAAGCCACATTTCCCCTGCCCTGGGAGCAATTACTGATCCTATAAAAGGCCCACCGACTTGCCCCAAGATCGGCTCAAGAAAGAATGAGATAATGATATTTGAAATATCAACCACTAAACCCACTAAAACCGGGCTAAAATTAATTAAAAGGGCAACACCAATTAGTTTAAGAAAAATCATTCCTGTCTTATATTCTCTAAGCCGTAAAATAGTGGCAATGGCAATCCAGGCAAGTATAATAAGAAAGAGCATATTAACTAAATTTCGGGTCAAAACCCAGCCAGTGTCTCTTGCCCAACCAGTGACTATTGGTATTTCCAGCGTTATCGCAAGAATCCAACGAGTTATAACAACCACCAGAGAATAAAGCGCTAAAAAGAGGTAACTAAATAAAATAGCTACTACTGCTGCAATCCAAAGAGCTGCCCGAATAGCAGCGTCAATTGCTAAGCCAGCCAATCCTTCCAGTCCTGGTGTTGCGAATGCCTGGACAAAGGAGGGCAGGAATAGTCCTAAAAGAATTGCCTGAATTAAAATTAGATAGTTTTTAAGTTTCTTTGACATAGCCATATTATAACATAACCAGGACCAAAATTAAAACAAGGGCTATGCACAGATCCCGGCTTCGAACATCCAAGTGGGTACAAATTACAAATGACTTACAAATATACAAATATTTGTATATTTGTACTTATTCGTAATTCGTACACTTTGTGTTCAGATCCCGGCTTCGAACATTTCGAACATCATCAGGGGTGTGGATAAAATCCTTGACTTCTTGTGAAATAAAGATATACTAAGGATGTAATGAGTATTTACTCAAAACCTTTTTCTTCAATAAGAAGAAGTTTACTTGGAAAATGCCAGATTTTTTTCAAGGATAAGCAGGGCTTCAAAGGTCCTCTTTTTGATTGTCTTAAAAATTCTGTTTTCCATTGGCCGGGCTTTTTAGCCCTTTTGTTTTTACTGCTTCTTTTGAGCGCCGGCTTTTTCCTGCCTTCTTATTTGGATTTGGCGACCTTAACTAACAAAGAAGATATTGATAATTTATTTTTAGGCCAAATTCCAGAGGGTCGGTTTATTGCCCTGCCTCTTAATTTTATTAATCAAGACAGCCTTAAAGCGGTTACGGTTTCTTATATCCCTTCTGCCCAGGTTTTAGGTATGTTAGCAGGGGATTTGTCTGGACTTCAAGAGCCAAAGAACAAGATTTTAGAGTATATTGTTCAGTCCGGAGACACTTTTTCTTCAATCGCTGAAAAGTTTGGCATTTCTTTAGAGACCCTTTTGCGGGCAAATGATCTTAGTTCTTCCTCAGTCATTCAGCCCGGTCAAAAACTTATTATTCTCCCGGTCTCTGGTATTTTACATTATGTTAAAAAGGGCGAGACCTTAAGCGAAATCGTCAGGTCTTACAGGGGAAACATTGAGGAAGTTCTCGCTTTTAACGAACTCTCAGATGGGGAAAAAATTTTTGTTGGCGACTTGTTGATTATTCCAGGAGGTAAGATGCCTGCGAGAAGGATTGCTACCAGGACTCCTTCCCTGCCTCTGCCTGACACTCTCTTTATCTGTCCTATTTCTTCTCCTTGCAGGATTACTCAGGGCTTGCACTGGTACAATGCCATTGATTTTAGTAATGGGGAGTGTTCAGAGCCGGTCTTTGCCGTCGCTCGAGGGACAATTCAGAAAACAGGCCTTCATACCATTGCTGGTAAATATATTCGTGTTCTCCATCCTTCTGGCATTGTTACTTTTTATGGTCACTTATCAAAAATTTTAGTTACAGCCGGCCAGGATGTTTCTCAAGGTCAAATCATTGGCTATACCGGCCATACTGGCTATACTATCCCCGCAGGCCCGGCTGGCTGTCATTTGCATTTTGAAGTTAGAGGAGCGAGAAATCCGTTTGCGGAATAGCTTATTGAATAAAACTCGTTTATCGTTGAATTTCTAAGCAGCTTAAGAGCTGTTTTTTTCTTGGAGAGTTAGGCGATAACTTAGGGCTTCGGCTAGATGAGAATGGGCAATTTTTTCAGCCCCTTCTAAGTCAGCAATAGTCCTTGCTACTTTTAGGACTCGATGATAGCCACGGGCAGAAAGTTTTCCCGAGTTGACATAAAAACGTAAAAGATGTTGGCTTTTCGGTTCAATTTGGCAGTATTTTTTAATTAGAGAAATTTGCATCTCGCTGTTTGTTAAAATACCCTCTTTTTTAAATCTTTGTTTTGCGACTTGCCGAGTCATTTTAACTTTTTCTTTTATTGCAGCACTGGAGTTTTCAGGGTCTGGCTTTGTTAGCTTTTCATATTTTAGGGCTGGCACTCCCACAAACATATCAAGACGGTCAATTAGGGGACCCGAAAGTTTTCTTTGGTATTTTTGAATTTGAGAGGTTGTGCAGCTACATTCTTTTTCAGGTGCGCCAAAATAACCGCAAGGGCAAGGATTGCTGGCGGCGACCAAGGTAAAACGGGCCGGAAAACGGATAGAATGTTTTGCCCGGGCAATAGCGATTTCCCCTTCTTCTAAGGGTTGGCGCAGGCCCTCCAAGACATCGCGATGGAATTCAGGAAACTCATCTAAAAACAAAACGCCTCGATGGGCTAAAGTAATTTCCCCAGGCCTGGGAGGCGAACCGCCGCCAATTAAAGCTGGCTCTGAGGTTGTATGGTGAGGAGAGCGAAAAGGCCTTAAATTAAAAAGAGGTTTGTTTTTTGGCAGAAGCCCGGCAATACTGTAAATTTTTGTTACCTCTAAAATTTCTTCAAAAGTGAGAGGAGGCAGAAGCGAGGGCAGGGCTTTGGCCAATAAGGTTTTACCGGCTCCGGGCGGGCCTAAGAGCAAAAGATTATGAGAGCCGGCCGCGACAATTTCTAAAGCCCTTTTAGCAAAGGGCTGGCCGCCAATTTCAGAGAGGTCTAAGGGATAGTCCTGGGCGGAAAGAAAATCTTCTTCTTTTGTTTCAAAGCCGGGAATTTCTTTTTCTTTTTTTAGATACTCCAGTCCCTGTTTGAGCGATTCAATGCCGATTACCTTTAGACCTTTAATAAGGCCGGCTTCTGGGGCATTAGGCCTGGGCAAGATGATTTCTTCAAAACCTTTTTCTTTAGCCAGGGAGGCAGTTGCTAAGGCGCCCTTAATGGGGCGCAACCGGCCATCTAAGGAAAGTTCACCGATAAAAATTTTGCCTTCTATCTCAAAAGAGATTTGTTTAGAACTAATTAAAAAGCTTAGAGCAATGGGCAGGTCATAGAGAGATCCCTCTTTTTTAAGGTCAGCTGGCGCTAAATTGACTAAAATTCTCTGCGGTTCTTTGTGGGGATGCTGGAGTTTTATGCTTTTAATAGCAGAAGTCACCCTTTCTTTGGATTCTTCTACGGCCTTATCTGGCAAACCAACAATGCTGAAAGAACGGAGACCAAAAGAGACATCTGTCTCTACCTCAATGATTTGAGCGTCTAAGCCAACAATAGCGGCTGAATAAACTTTAGCGAGCATATTTTTAACTTTAACAGAAGGAAGAAATTTTGCAAAATTAGTGTCTAGTAATTTCTCGTCCATCTGAGGTTTAGCTAACAGGGACCCGATCCCTGTTGACTAACAGGGATCGGGTCCCTGATTTCTCTGATTTATCTCTGTGATATCGGAACTTGGGAAGACACATGCCTGAAAAACGTCCCAAAAGCGCCTGCAGGGCTTTGAGTTTTTTACAAGTTACAAGTTTTAAGTTTTAAGTTTTAAGTTTTAAGTCATCACTTGCACTTACTGCATGTTTTTGCCGCTGGAAAGGCCTGCAATCTTCTTAAAGAAATTGGCTTTTTGCACTTTTCGCATTTGCCGTATTGTTTTTCCTTAATTTTCTCCAAAGCCAAATTAATATCCTTGAGTTGGGTCTCTAAACTATATTCAATGGAAAGCAAGGTAGCGTATTCTTCTACTTCGTCTGAGGCCGTTTCTGCTCTTTGACTGCCGACCCCTCCATTTATATGGGGGTATTTAGTGTCCCAGTCGTGTTCTAACTTTTTATCTTTTTTAGCAAAACTTTTAAGCTGGGTTTCCAGCTTGCTTTTTTGTTCTTTTAATTTGTCTTTGAGTTTTTCAATGTCTGACTTTTTCATGTTAGAGCGACTTGATACCCAGCACTCAGAGCACTGAGTGCTGGGTATCTTAGTCGGTCTTACACCCAGCACTCAAA
>CAZUDS010000043.1:0-6191 GCA_964619425.1 uncultured Candidatus Saccharibacteria bacterium | reverse complement strand
CAAAATTAGAGCGGAATAGCGCACGAGGGAGCAAAGCGACCGAGTGCCTATGTGCTAAGCCTATTATCTAATTCGACCTTTACTTGCTGTTTTTAATTATATAATATCTTTGTTTTTTATACAAGTAATCCTTGCTGTGTGATAATTAAAGTTTCTTTCTCTTAATCTCTGCTTCTCTGATCTCTTTTTCATTCAGGCCAAAGTGATGGGCGATTTCGTGCCAGACCGTATTTTTAACAATTTCTTTAATCTCTTCATCTGATGATGCTATTCTTTCAATCGGTTTTTTGAAAATAGTTATTTTATCAGGCAAAACTTGGCCGTAATGCCATCTGTTGGTTTGGGGTACACCCTCATATAAACCAAGAATAAATGATCCTTTTCTGGCTCTTAATTTGTTTAATTGATAAAGAGTTGGCTCATCTTCAATTACAATATCAACATTATTCAATTTTTTTAAAAATCTTTTCGGAATGGTTTTAATCCCCTCTTCTACTAATTTTTCAAATTCTAATTGGGTCATTTTTTGATTCATTAAACCACCTCTCGCAGATTAAGAACCTGCTCACGGCTAATCTTAATTCAAAAGTTGATGCCATTTTTTGCTTTTTATAATTTCATTAGTCGCGTTTTTCCCGGTCAATGCCTCCCACTTCCCACACCGAGAACCAAAAGTGGCTGAAATTTCTTTATCTTTCAGAACTAAAGATATCTCGCATTGATTAGCGCAGTCCTCGCAAGAAAAACCTTTTCTTTGAAAATTGGCCTCTGTAATTTCAAAACCTAGAAAATCACTTTTCTCTTTATTTGTCTTTGACTGGGCATAGAGACAAGCGCCAATAGCGCCTGAAATTTTATTGTGAGGCAAAATATTAATTTTCTTTTTTAAGATTCTCCCAAATCCTTCCACTACTCCAGGGTTGGAAGCCACCCCGCCGGTAAATATTATTGGTTCTTTAATATTCCTGTTGCGAGCAACATTATTTAAAAAGTTTTGAGGAAGAGCCATACACATTCCTTTAATGAGCGCTTCTTTTGAATAACCCTGTTGTTGTTTTGTCACCATATCTGACTCGGCAAACACGCCGCAACGACCGGTAATTCTTACCTCCTTATCAGAGTTTTTAGCAATCTGGCCAAATTCTTCAATAGAGCAGCCAAATTCTCGGGCAGCTCCCATAAAATAAGAGCCAGTGCCAGCTGAACAAATAGTATTCAAATTAAACCAGTAAGGAATTCCGTTTTCATCAATTTGAATAAATTTGGAATCCTGCCCTCCAATTTCAATAATGGTTCGGGCATGAGGAACATAGTGAAGGGCGGCTAATGTCTGACAGGTTATTTCATCTATAGACAAGTCGGCATTAAGGATAATAGCAGCCAATTCTCTTCCTGAGCCAGTGGTAGCAGTAGTTTTTATCTGCCAATTATTTTTTTTGGCTTTTTCTTTAAGTTCTTTTAGTCCTTGCTGAATAGCCCTTATAGGATTACGGGCAGTGTCTAAATAAAAGGAGTCCATTATTTCCTGGTTTTCGTTCATAATCACTCCTTTGGTAGAAACAGATCCTACATCTATTCCCAGATAAACCCCGTTAGAGATCTGATGCGCAAGCGTATCGGCAGACGCCCCTGATGTCTTACCTCTAACGGAATAAACTCCACTCATCTCCTCTGTTTCCCTTTCTTGATTATCTTTTGAAGAAACTATTGGTTGGGAAAAGGAGGCGGTCTTAGACCCCTTCCCCATCTTCAACATATTAACCATTGCTTCAATGCGTGTGTTTAAGTTTGCCTCGCCAAAATGTTGGTCAAAAGTTAAATGATTAACCGGAATATGATAGTCCTCTGAAATTTCATCTAAAAATTCTGAAACCGTACTTTCCGGCATGCAATTTTTAACTGCCAGAAAATTTGCTACATAGGAATGATCCTTTTCTACTGCTAAATCATATACTTTACCCTTAAAACTAACTAACTTTATTTCGCGGATCGGAACCAAAAAATAATCTCTCAATTCTCTAAAGCGGACTTTGTATTTTCTGTTTGTCACTTTTATTAATTCATCGTTTAATCTCTTTATCCCTTCAGCATTTGATATCTTTAGCATCCAAGAAGGTTTCCTATCTTTAATATTCTGCTTTAGAAATGAAGTTTTAATTCGATTTCTGATTAAAAGCCAAAATAATTGACTAGCTAGATCCCAGGAGGTTGTTACTCCTCTGTAAGTAGTTTCTCCATATTTATCCGTGAAACACCCATCTCCCCTAAAAAAACCTATTAAAATTTCTCTTTGTATTTCCGGCTCTAAATTTAGTAACTCAGAACTTAGCTTTTTTTTATCTCCGTAAGAACCGCAGAGATATTGGATGTATGTTGCGAAACTCTTACTATAAATTTCAACCGTAGTTGTATGACGATTTGGGTATTTTTTAACTTTCGGATTAAGATTATTAAAATTTTGTTTAATAATGCTTACAACATCCTCTATGTATTTTTTTTCATTTATATTAAAACCAAACACTACTCCCCCTATCCGGTCCATCCCTTTTTTTATTCTTTTGATAATGCTCCCCTCTGCCAAGTAATAACCAAGTAATCTTAATAGGTCTGGTTTTAAAATAAACTTATCTATCTTTTTAAAATGAGGATAGAATTTTATGTCTGGCTGCTTAATTTGTATCGCAAAGCAATCTCCTAAGGCTGGGGGATTATTTATTTCATTCTTAAAAGGAATCGGAATACCAATAAAATCACCTTTTTTAGCCTCGACAATTGGAATAAGCTTTGGTTTTTGAATTTCCTTCCTTCCGCCTCTCTTAATAGAATTCTTTGCCAATAAAACTGGATGTTCTGGCGTAAGTGAAAGAGTTAACATTTTTCCTCCACAATCTATTTTCAATATTGGTCCTTGATAATTTTGGCACCATTTATGGATTACCTTCTTAAATCTTCCTTTATGGGTTAAAAACCTTATCCCCGATTTCAATATCTTTTATTGGCTTTTGAGTATAATCTTCTGTAGTTATATTTGTATCTCCGGTAACACAAGGAAATGGCTGGATATGAAGAACTCCGTCAAAGCCCATTTTGGCATAATAAATGGTATTGATAACCGATCCTCTGCCATGACCGCCAACTTCATATTCCGGAAAATAATTTTCTGCTTCTCTTTTGGACTCTTCCCAAACCTTATAATCAATATCTGGTCTTTTAAAACCCATTTTTCTGAAAAAATGTTTATGCCAGAGTTTATTAAAGACATGTTCAGACAGGGGTAAAGAATTATGCAAAAAAGCCCCCTTTCTTTTAAGTTTCTCTAATAATTGAAGATTGGAATTGGGCTCCAAAATAGTATAGATCTCGCCTACTATCCCAATTTTTGGTTTGTCTTTGAGAATCTGAGATTGTTCCTCAAGAAGTTTTTTGTCCTCTTTCCATATTCTCCAGAGGCTTTGCCAGAGAATCTTCAGAGCTACTTTTTTGGTAATAGCTTTGTCAATTGCCTGCAAGTCCTTTATTAAATGCCGTCCTCGCAAGCGATACATCTTTACTTTATAACCCAATCTTTTAAGAATATTTTGGTGAAGAATATGATAAACTTTATAACGACAAGTGCCACAAGAATCCCACATAAGAATTCCGTTTACTCCCTGCTGCTCAATGGCGTCAAGCATATTGCCAAGAGTTATTTTCGCTGGAAGACACATATTCTCATCCATTAATTGCCAGCCCCGAAGAATTGTTTTTTTGGTAGTAGGGGGAGCAGGGATAAATTCAAGGTGTTCTATCCTCTCTTCTTTTAGGACTTTTTGAATCTCTTCTCTGAGAGCCTGAGAATAGCCCCCAATATGAGGAATACTTATTTTTTTAATTTTATTTTTTTCTCTATCCATTTTTAAGTTTTATGATAACAAAATCCTCGCTATTCGCAAAGAAGCAAAGAAAGTTTTATTGCATTTTTATCTTTTATAAAAACTAAGAGGAGATAAATTTATCTTTATCCCCCCCCTTCTTTGTTGTATCGGAAACTGGATATTTTAGTCTGTTCTTCGCTGTCCTTCCAGTCCTTTATCCCAAACGCTAATAACGCGATAACAACTATACAGCGGCCGCTGTATAGTTATTATATCATATTCCCCGCCCCCTCCTCCTTTACTCTTTTTTCATTCTTTTTTTATTCTTTCCAGTATTTTTTAACTCTTTTTATTGCCTCTTCTTTCTCCAAATCCAAACGAAATATTTCATAAAGGGTCTTAAATAGTTCTATCCTCTCTTCTAAGTCCATTTCAGAAACTTTAGAACACAAAAAATTTTTTTTGTCCTCGCTCAGTCCGACTACCTGAATAAAACTAATTAAGCTTTCATTGTAAAGTAAGGTCTTAGCCATATTTCTTTGTTATGTCTTTATCTTCTTCTTCGCTTCCTCGATGTCTGGCATCTTTTCGATGACCCGGCAAGCCAAAGTCAAAAGAAGAAGTAAAAGAGTGAAAATACCGCTACCCATTTTTTCTGCTTTTTCCAGTACTTTTCCTACCCTCTCCCTCATTGTTTCTCTTTCGGCCGCGGTGAAATCTTTAGGGTCCACCTCATCAATTCCCTGCTCTCTTAAAAGTCCTAAGATCGCGTCCTGGTCTAAAGTTCCTTCCTCCGCTAGGCGGCGCATTTCGCGGAAAAGCTCGCCAAAATCTATCCCCTCGCCATTAAATTCCTTGTCTATCTCTTTAACCTCTTTTCCCTGGTCTCTTTTTAATTTCTCTTTAATATATTCAGCTGCTAATCTCTCCTTTACGGCCTGATAGACCCCTTCAATTCCTTGGACAGCCCTTTCTGGCGATTCACCAATTTCTCTAATCATTTCTTCTACTCTTCTTCTTTCAGCGCCAGTAATCCTCCCTCTCAACGAGAGTCCTCTTCTTGCTTCTTCAGTTAAATCCTTGGCGCTGATTTTTTCCGCTATTTCTTTTCTAACATTAAACAAATCCTCTAATTCTTGTTTCTTCACCCTTGCTACCTCTCTTTTTCCTGCTCCCTGGGCTTGCTCTATTTCATCTTCTATCCGCTCTGCTCTTCTATTTAAAGCATTTAACATCAGGTATTGGCTATCAATTGGAATATTCCTTCTCTCAAGCTCTTCTTGAAGAACAGATAAATTATCAATCCCCTCTCTTGTTTTTTGATATTCTTCGCCTTCTTCCAGTTCTTGAAATCCTTTCATTTCATTGGTCACTCTCATTACGTAGGCCAGTTCTTCATTATCCGGATCATAACCCGCCTCTTCTATTTTTTCCCTATTATCTCTAAACCAGTCCTGAGCAAACTCAATATGGGCCTGTTCTATTTCCTGGTCTAGGGCTCTATCAACGAATTTTCTGGTTTCTTTGCCAAACCGACCAGTACTCTCATACTTTTCAATCACTCTGCCTGTTCTGGCTCTTTCTCTTTCTTCCTTTGTTCGTTTATATTCTGCCTCTGGGTCTATCTCTGGGTCTATCTCTGGGTCTGCCTCTGGGTCTGCCTCTGGGTCTGCCCATAGTCCTGGGTCTGGTCCTAGTTCTGGATCTAAAGATTTTGGTATTTCTGACATAGTTTTTTTACCACTAATAATATCACGAATCTTTTCACGAATAATCACTAATACTTTATTCGTGAAAATTAGTGATTAAAAAGAGTATTTGGCTTCTTAACCTCTTAGTTCTAACGTCTCCATAATTTCTTTTTCCACCAACATCCTTGCTCGGGCATATTTTCTCTTAGAATATTCTTTAAGGGAAGGCACTATCTCAGAATTGCCCGGAGACGGATAAATGGTCTTCACCTTAAAAGGTGTAGAAATTTTATTCTCTATCATCATCTTAACAATGAACTGGAAATTGTCAAGATTAATTAAGTCAAAACGGGAGAACTCTGGTTCAAACTGTTTCTCTAAAAATTCCGCATCATCAACCCCTATCCTAAAAGCGCCAATTGTTCCCACGTTGCCCACTACTGCATTTCTAATCTCTTCGGTTAATTGAGGAATATATTGATGAGCTAAAATTAAATTCAGGCGATATTTTCTGGCTTCAGAAAGAATAGTAGCTACGCTGTCAGTAGTAAAGTTTTGGAATTCATCAATATAAAGATAGAAATCCTTTCTTTGCTCTTCTGAAATTTTCGCTCGTTTCATTGCTGCCATTTGCATCTTGGAAACC
>CAZUDS010000042.1:0-6258 GCA_964619425.1 uncultured Candidatus Saccharibacteria bacterium | reverse complement strand
AAGATTTGCCTTATCAATTATTTCCTCAACACCTCTGTGAAGTAATTCCTGAAATCCACTTTTTGATTTTAGTTGATCTGTCTTCATAAGCTTTATTTATTGATTAAATCATCAATACTTATGCCGAGCCCAGCAGCAATTTTCGCAACTGTCTGAATAGATGGCTTGGTTATCACATTCGCCTCAATTTTAGTGAGGGTGGTATAGGGAATGTCGCATTTACGCGCGAGTGCATCCTGCGTCAGTTCTTTCTTATTTCGTAGGGCTTTTATTCTATCCCCAATCTCTTTATTGTTTTTCCTTTCCATAGTATGATAGTATAAGTATGGGCGTCGATACAAATTTTCATCTTTATACTACATGAACTTTAAGAACTATTCAATTCAAGGGAATTCCTACCTTTTGCCCGCGCACTGGACGGGTGGGGCAAAGGCAAGAAAAATAGAAACCGTCGCCAAATTTTTCCGCCAGCTCCGTTCAAAGAAGTTTCGCGCAAAGTTTAGAATATCCTACTTAAATTTTACCTATTTTTCCAGAAAATGGCAATGAAAAACAAAAAGAGCAGGAAGTATTGTAGTAATCAAGAAATTAAAAGATCGGCCAAGCATGACGTTCGGAAGATTAACTCCTTACGAATATTTGTGGAAAAAGCTTTCGTTTACCAACAATTGGCTATTCAATAAAGCGTTGCGGAAGTCGGTTGACTACTACAAACCCTCTACAAGTTCTTTTCTTTTTAAGGAAAGTCCTCATAATTGCTTTATCAATGTTTTTATCTTTTCTCCAAATTTTCTTCTCATATTTTCATCAGAAACACCCATAATCCGATTAACTCCCCAATGAATCATATAAAGATTAATTAGGATTCTCTTTTCCGTCTCACTTCTTTTATCTCCAGACAAAACAGAATACTGACCGTATAAGCTATCGAATGTCTTTCTGCCGTGATCTTTATTTATTTCCTTCAGCTTAAAGTAAGCTAAATCCATAAGCGAATCGCCTATGAAAGAGTCGCCAAAATCTATCAATCCCGCATACTGCTCGCTATTGGTCCATATATGATCCATACAGAAATCTCCGTGAACAAGAAATCCCTTTTCAAGAGTGATCTTACTTGAGTTCTCAGTCCAATAGTTATAAAGAAATTTTATTTCATCGGAATTGATAATTTTATTATTATCGATGGAAAATATAAGATCGGCTGTATTTTTGAAAAAATCACTCCATCTACTTAGGTTCCCTCTTAATATGCCCCCGGTCAACACTTCCTTTATTTTTCCGAAACCGCAACATTCAATATTCCGCAATAATGATAGGTCTTTAGCCACGCCAACCCATATTAATTCTCTGTCGAATAGGTCATAATCATCGTTCAGCTCCCTACCCTCCACAAAAGAGATTAGCAGTATATTTTTCTTGGCATTGCTAAAAATAAAACGAGGGGCATTGATATTCTGCTTTTCTATTTCTTTGTAGATGTTTCCTTCCATCTCATAATAACCGCCTGTCTTGGCCGGGCTATGTTTTAAAACGACCTTCCTGTTGCCATCAGAGCCGAAATAAACTTCGCTTTCCGCGCCTGAATAGATCCTTTGAAAATCGTATTGGAAAAAAACTTTTGGTATATATTGTTTAAAATCCATATAAGTTATTTAGAAACAATGTCTGAATCGCTTAACAAGGCCCTAAAATTAAGGGAATTTTCACCACTATCGGGGATATGAACACCCGCTCCAGCATAATGCAAAAAAGGATGATCACACTTGTTGTGGATACCATCTGATGGTATATTGGCATCAACTATATGCCTATACATTCCTATCGGGTCAAGGATAAATTCCAAATCTTTTTTTGATCTATCTCCGACACCAACCCTAAGAAGCTCTCTCAAAACAATTTCCCCCCTGATAGTTCCTTCTTTGATTACCCCTTCTTCCCCCTTAAATAAACGACAAAAATCATCCATCATCTTAGAACCATATCTGTTTTTCGGATCAGTAAAAATAATTAATCGGCAATGGCCGCTGGTATATATCAAAGTTCTTGTCGGAAAATCTAAAAACGAATCCGGATTGATTAGGCCGTCGTTATAGATAGCCCAATAGCTATTGAAATCGATTTTCTTTTCTAAAGAAATTTCTACCTTAAATCTTCTTTCTGTCAAAAAACGTTCCACTAATTTATGTGCATGGAGCATTTCCGGCCTTATCAATATTAACCCGGCGCCGTTTTTAATTATTGAATCAATTATATCAGATCTGTTTGATGTTATTGCCTTAATATTTTTTAAGGAAAGGGCGGTCACATCGGAAAAACATCCTCCCCTAAGAAGGTCGGCTAAACCATTCGGATATAATATTTTCGATAAAATCTCATTCGCCTCAAGGCTCTCTTCCTTGGTTAGCTTTCTGGCGTGAGCCCTTATCACAAAGTCTTTGCCGAAATTATCGATTATAAAATCGGTATTAATATCAAAAAGATGTTTGTATTCTGAAGGCATAATCATCGGATCGTTTCGTAAAAATTAATATATTTCTTAATCCAGCGATCTCTATCGTATTTCTTTACCCATTTTTTCACGCTCGTTTTTCTTTTCGATCTGATAGCTTTGAGTATGGTATTCGCGATTTCGCTGGAAGTATTAATTTTAGACACAAACGCACAACTATTTCTTGTAGATAATTCTCTGAATGTTGGAATATTAGATAAAACAGTTTTCTTGCCTATGGCCAAAGATTCCGCGGCCGCATAACCAAAGCTTTCATATCTGCTTGGCAGCATCACGAGATCAGCGATCTCATAAGCATCACCCATTTTATCGATCGGAAAATTAATAAAATTGAGATCTATATCCGTCCCGCTCATTATTTTTTTTAAGTAATCCTTATTTCCCTGATATTGATCGTCTACACCCGATAATACTATCTGGGCTGGCTGTACATATTTCTTAATCTTTTTAATAGCCCTGAGACCAAGCTGGGGTCTTTTTTGGACCAACTCCAACCTATTTGGAAAAAGTATCGTAAATTTGTTCTCTGACAAACCAAATTTTTTTAACAATTTTTTCCTGTTTCCGTGTTTTTTAAGAAAATCAAAATTAATACTGTGAGGTATAACGTCAACCGGAGCAAATATTTTATTCGAAAAAACATTTTTATAAAAAAGGGATGGGGCTATAAAGTATGATTTTCTCTTATCTTTATTGATAATGGATATTATTGTCTTAAGGCTGCCCTTCCCCCAATTTTGCGCAAATTCCATCGGATTTTCATGAAGAGTAAAGACTCTTTTTCCCCTCCCGGTATCAACACAAAAGAACAAAAGAGAGTTAAAATGAACTAGATCATATTTTCCAAAATCAAATCTATCATTAATCGTTTTTGCGAATTTTTCTAAAGCGCTTTTGTCAAATCTGTGGAAAAAGACTTTTTTTATCGAATATTCATCTATTTTTATTCTATTCGAATCAATATCCAGGGGTACAAATCTTACCCCATTCGATTCATATTTTTTTCCGGACATCATAAGCACGGTAACTGAACAACCGTTTTTCGCAAGTCCGGTAGCAAGATCTAGAACGTATTTTTCTGTTCCTCCTATAGAGTTTTTACTTATGGGCCACAAACTGACTATAAGAATATTTTTAGTCTTTTTATTCATATTTTTCGGTTAGTTTGAGATAGCGATCCATTTCGCTAGACAATGAAAATTCGAATGCTTTTTGCGACCAAGCATCATATGTAGTCGGAGCAATATTTAAATTAACCTCACCACCATCAATAACAATTCCTACTCCCTCTTCTTTAACTATTTTAGCCACATCTATTATTGAAGACACTATCGCCGGCTTTCCGAGCGCCAATCCATCAATAATCGAATTAGGGACATCTTTAGTAACTCTTTTCTCCGGTATAAAAGCAACAAAATCGGAATTCTTGTAAATATTCAATAGCTCATCTCTACTTTTCGGGGAAACTAGAATGACTTTATTTTCAATCCCCATGTCTCTGATTATCTCATCCAATTCATTAGTGTTATCATCCCTCAAAACTATAGTCAGATGACACTGATTGGAAGTGACCATATTTAATAAAGATATTATTCCGCGATCCTTTAAATGGCCTTTTTCTTTGCTGTTCCAACTGGCAAAAACTACAGAAATATCATCTTTTATAAATAGTTTACTATTTTTCTCTCTCTTAAATATGCTAGGGGTTCGAAAAACTTCTATCTTATCCGCCTTAACTCCACTGTCCAAAAGGATCTTTTTGTGTAAATTTAGCTCAACAAATATTTTGCTCAAGTTCCTGTACTGAAGAACGTGTTTTACATAAGCATCCGTTGGCCTGCGATACATCGTAATATAAAGAGGTCTCTTTCTCATCAACAGATTGAAACACAGTCGCTTAAAAAAAGAGGGCTCTTCCTCAAAATGATGTATGGAGTCCCGACTAAATAAAATCACAAGCGGAAGTATTATCTTGTATAAAATAGAGGGCAAGATATATCTATTATTTTTTATATCATTCCATCGGAGATTTTTTTGACCAAGAAATATTCCCGCAGAAAATATTTTCCCTTTAATGGACTCAGAAAGAGCCTTAATCTGGTTAGATACACCTTCCTTATCATTTACAAAAAAATCGCATATATATATCATTTATAGCAATAATCAAACTTTCTCATCGTCAATCTTATTTTTTTCTTACTCATCTTATCTAATATGGAATAACGGTCTTCTCTTGGCTCCAGTGATAATACGACGTTTTCGACCAACTCTCTTGACGCCCCTCGTTTACGAGCCGCATCAATTAAGCCCACCTCTTTTAAAACAGATGTTATGCCGTCGTGATCATTCTCTTGAAGCAAGCTCATAATCATAATTCCCAAGCTAATAGACAGTCCGTGAGGTATTTTAATTAAATCTTCTAGTTTTCTAGAAAAAATGTGCTCCGAGCCGCTTTGCGGCCTCCCTGATCCGTATAAATTTACCATAAATCCGGATAAAAAAAGTTCCTCTATAATAAATTTAATCGAGGAAGAATCTTTAATATTGAATTTGTTTGACTTAATTAAATGTAATGTTCGATTAAGGGATAGTTTTCCTAAATCATAGAAAAAAGAATTTATCTTTTCTATGCCATCCATATCAGCTATTTTCCAATCAAACAACGCCGTGTGAAAAGATAATAACTCAGCAATTCCACATAAATTCATTTCTGGATCAGACTTAGACAATAGCTTTATGTCTATAATCACTTTATCTGGAAGACAACCATTCATCGTCTTTGTTGCCTCCTCGGAATCGGAAATTAGGTGGACTTTATTGGTAGCAAAGCTATTTGTAGATGTAGCGGAAGGAATCGAAGTTAAAGGACGATTAATCTTTAAGGCAATATATTTTGCTACATCGGTAGCCACTCCACCGCCAAAACAAACAACCGATTCTATGTCGGCGTAATTATTGTTCACCTCAATTAAAGCATCTATATTTTCCTTTATTTTTCCAACCCCTCTAGCATTTATAATAAAACGTAATTTAGGAAGTGAAATACAATGACTAACAAGAGAAGTCGGAGAATAAACAAATAAATCTTTATTGTTAAGACTTCTAATAATCCTATAACCCGCGCCAGGTTCTTGAATAATTGTCATAGAGTGGATTCAAGTTTTTAACGCAACAGCTTATTGAAAATTTCATAAGGAGTTTGCCAACTCAGGTCTTTCTTGGTCTGTCGCTTAAAAGATGTTGCACTTTTTTGATTTCTTTTCTGGATATCTTGCGAAAGTCAGTGCCTTTCGGAAAGAATTGTCTCGCCAAGCCGTTGGTATTTTTGTTGGTTCCTCTTTCCCACGGACTGCCAGGATGGGCAAAATACACTTTCACCTTGGTTTCCTGGTAAATAGTTTAATAATGTTCAGATCCCGGCTTCGAACATAATGCTCGGGTTTTGGGATTATAATCTGAGTTCTTTGGCGACACCGGGATTAAGAGAGGTGGTGATTAGGGTTTTGATTTTTTTGGGCTCTACCCATCTAATTTCTGCGACCTCGTGAGGTTCCTTGGGCTTGGCAATAGGTTTTGGCGTGACTAAATCACAAAGATGGTAGACAATCGTTACCGGAATTTGAGGATGCAGGCAGATACTTATTTGTCTTATTGGAATAATACTTTCGTATCCATAAAATTAGTTTACAAAAAAGCTCCTGCACTATTTTTATCCCAAAATTCCAAATCCCAAGCACCAAGCACCAAAT
>CAZUDS010000041.1:0-6356 GCA_964619425.1 uncultured Candidatus Saccharibacteria bacterium | reverse complement strand
GAAAACTTTTATTGCCGAGCAAAGTGTAAACAACGCTCGGAATTCTTACAATTTAATATATATTGTAATCGTTATGAAAATTTCTAACGGGGTGAAAATCGCATTTTTTGAGACAAAAGGGTCGGAAAAAAGATATTTGGAAAAGAAATTAAAAAATTATTGTCTGGAGTTTTTCAATGAGCCCCTTAACCCAGAGAACGCAAAAAAGATTAAGGACTACGAGATTGTTTCTGTTTTTATTTATTCAAAGATTGACAAACAAGCATTAACAGAACTGCCTAAGTTAAAACTAATTGCCGTAAGGGCAACCGGATTTGACCATATTGACCTGAAAGAATGTCAAAAAAAGAAAACCACTGTTTCTAATGTTCCTTTTTATGGCCAAAACACAGTGGCTGAACATACTTTCGCCTTAATTTTATCTCTTTCCCGAAAAATTTTTCAGTCCTTTGACCAAATTAAAGAGGCCGGGAGCTTTTCTATTAAAAACCTGCGGGGCTTTGACTTAAAAGACAAGACCTTAGGCATAATCGGAACCGGCCATATTGGCCGTTGCGTGGCTAACATTGCTAAGGGATTTCAGATGAAGGTCTTGGCTTTTGATGCTTTTCCCGACCAAGATCTGGCAGAGAAAATGGGCTTTCAGTACGTAAAAGATCTTGATGGACTTTTGAAAAAATCTGATATTATCACTTTGCATATTCCCTTAAATTCCAGGACCCACCATCTCATTAATCAGGACAATATTTATAAAATTAAAAAAGGGGCTTATATTATCAATACTGCCCGCGGCGGGCTTATAGAAACCGAGGCCTTGATAAAAGCCCTAAAACAAAAACATTTGGCCGGCGCGGGCTTAGATGTTTTAGAAGGAGAAAAAACCATCAGAGAAGAGTTGGAGATTTTTACCTCTGAAAAATATCAGGTCTACGATTTGGTAGAGGGCTATAAAACAAAAGAAGAAGATCTTAAGGTTTTGATTCAAAACCGTCTTTTGGTTAATATGGAAAATGTAGTTATTACTCCCCACAACGCTTTTCATTCCCGAGAAGCGTTATTAAGGATTTTAGACACCACGATTGAAAATATTAGAATGTTTATTGAAAAAGGCGAAGCGGTTTATCCAGTCCGATAGTTTGTTTCCTTTGTTTTCCTTGGGGGGGGGTAGTAGAGTTTTGCTTCACTACCCCCCTTGCCGAGCATTGTAAATATGGAATTAGTTTAAGTGGTTAGTGTTTTAGGCGCGTGTAACTCAATGGTAGAGTGCTGTCTTTACATGGCAGAGGTTGCTGGTTCGAATCCGGCCACGCGCATTAGTGCTTTCAGGGGATTTGCTGTTCGCCGAGTAGCAATTACCCAATGTTCCGCCGGTATTTCGCCGGAAACAGGTTCAGTATATTCGAAACCAGGCCCATGTTCGAAGCCGGGATCTGAACATGTTTCTTGGGGTAGGGGCCGGTAATTACCCGTAAAGCGCGGGGTAGAATTTTTACCTCAACATTGTGAGGCAATCGGATTGGCGTTCCGTCAATATGGGCTAAGAAAGGAGTTGTTGACTCAATCTTTAGGGTCTGAATTTTACAGTAAGCCACCCCTGGTAGGGATAGATGGCTTCCGTCCATCCCTTTTATTATATAAAGAATTCTTTCCAATCGGGGAATCTGACTAACGACGCAGACATCAATGGCGCCGTCATCTATTGAGGCCTTTGGCGCTATTGAAAAACAACAGCCTTCGCTTTGGCTGTTGGCAAGAGTCGCCATCATAACGCGACCATTAAATTGCCATTCCGGAGTGGTGATTTTTATCTTTTGATCCTCATAAAAAAAGATATTAATCAAAACGCTAGCCACATGAGCTGTTCTTTCCCACCGAAAGGGTATTCTCAATTTTTTGACGCATACTTGACTGAGCCCTAGGCATGCTCGACTGAGCCCCTGAATCCACTTGGCCTCTTTGCTATTCTGAACCCACTCCGCCGTGGCAGCGTCAAAACCAATGCCTATAGCATTAAAAGCATGATGTTTTCCGATTTGGATTGCGTCAATCTTTTTCCCCCGACCCGGACTTGAAAGGAGGGCGATCGCTTGTTCTATGTCTTGGGGAATGTTTAGATTTCTTGCTAAGTCATTGCCGGTGCCAAGCGGAATTATTCCCAAACATGCCTTGGTGCCAAGAAGAGCAGACCCTATTTCATTAACCGTGCCATCGCCTCCCACCGCTATTATGAGGTTGCCGAGTTTGTGACGAATAACTTTCTTAGTTATTTCTGTGGCGTGGCCGGGTTTTTTGGTAAATTCATAGTTCCAAGGAATCTTTAATCCATCCAAGGTCTTTTTAATCCTTGGAAAATCTTCTTTAATTTCGCCTACTCTTGCCGCCGGATTGATTATTAAAAACATTTTCCTCTTTTTCATTTTTTTCTTCCTCTGCAGGGAAAATAGGGAGTACGAATTACGAATAAATACAAATATACAAATATTTGTATATTTGTAAGTCATTTGTAATTTGTATCCACTTGGATGTTCGAAGCCGGGATCTGAACATATTGATTGCTTTATTTTAGCAAAATTTTGTTTTTTGCTCAAATTATTTGACCTTTTTTCAAAAATGGATTAAATTAAAATAGAATCAAGGACGGAACCACTTAAGGCCACGTCTGTCGGTATCTGATACCGCCAGACACAGAGTATATTATGATGGAACCAATAGGAAGAATCAGAGGCGAAGTTGTGATTTCCGACGAGATAGCGACTGAGATCAAAGAGGATGTAAAAAATATTCTTGATTATAAAAGAAAAGTAAAGATAAATCTATCTCGCAGGGTAACTCAACTTATAGAAATTATATTGTTGGGCGCTTTTTACTTAGAGGCCTCTGATATTCATATTGAACCTAGAGAAAAGATAACAATGCTTAGAATCAGAGTTGATGGCGTCCTACACGATGCCCTTTCTTTTAGCAAAATTTTTCATAGACCCCTTGTCTCCCGACTAAAAGTTTTGTCTAGCTTAAAATTAAATATAACTAAAAAGCCCCAAGATGGCCGGTTTTCCCTTCTAATACCAAAAGAAAAGCCCTCCAGATTTGTGAAAACTAAGCGAGGGTATTATTCTGTTGAGATTAGGACTTCATCTCTTCCGGCCGAACATGGCGAATCAGTTGTCTTGAGAATTTTAAATCCCAAGTGGGTGGTCTCTATGGAAGAACTCGGTTTGAGAAAAGACCATTTAGAGATTTTTGAGACCGAAGTCAGAAGGCCTAATGGCATGATTATCTGCACCGGACCAACTGGCTGCGGGAAGACAACAACATTATACGCTTTTTTGCAAGAGATCAACCGGCCGGAGATTAAAATTATAACGCTTGAAGATCCAATTGAGTATCACTTAAAAGGCGTTTCTCAGACCCAGGTTGACGAAGAGAGGGGCTATACTTTTGCCAACGGTTTACGGGCTGTTGTCAGGCAAGATCCCGATATCATTTTTATCGGAGAAATTAGGGACCTAGAGACGTCCGGGATCGCCCTGCAAGCAGCCCTTACCGGTCATCTTGTTTTTAGTACTGTTCATACTAATGATGCTGCTGGCACAATTGCCAGGCTTCAAGCCCTAGGAGAAAAAGTAGTTAATATTGCGCCGGCAATCAATATGGCTATTGGGCAAAGATTGGTAAGAAAAGTTTGTGAAAAGTGTGTCAAGTTAGAGCCGATTTCGCCAAAAATACTGGAGAAACTAAAAAAAGAGTTAAAGGACTTTCCTAAAATAGCTGAGGTGCCAAAACTCTCCCGAACATTAAAAATTCCTCAGCCGGGAGGATGCAAAGAATGCAATTTCACTGGCTACCGAGGCCGGATTGGTATTTTTGAAAGTTTTTTAGTGGACGATGAAATGGAGCAATTTATCTCCCAATCTCCCTCCATCTCCGCTATGAGAAAAGAGGCAGTTAGAAGAGGAATGACTTTAATGAGGCAAGACGGCTTCTTTAAGGTCCTGAAAGGTATTACGACCATTGAAGAAGTAGAACAGGTTACGGGCGTAGTAGCGTCATAAAAAAAGACCCTTTAGCTAGAGGCAGGACTCTGGAAAATTCCAGAGATTAAGACCCTTCTGAGGAATAACCCAGCTCTCACCATTTTTCTGGGCACGGATTAAAACTCTCTCTAAAAATGGTGGGAGCCGGATTACCCAAAACTAAGAAGAGTCCCAAAGCTTATAATTAAGCCCCGTTCTAGCTTAAGGGTCGTGTTTGTATTATAACAAATTATTTAAATATGTCAAGAGCAAACAGGACAAACAACGCTGTTCAGCCGGGCGAGCCGATCTTAAAAAAAGAGAAAACAGAAGAAGACAAGATTTTGGACTTAACTCTGCGGCCCAAAACCTGGGAAGATTTTGTCGGTCAAGAAAAACTTAAAAAAAATATTGAGATCATTATCAAGGCCGCAGAAAAAAGAGGAGAGCCCTGCTGTGAACACCTGCTTTTCTATGGTGGTAGCGGACTCGGGAAAACAACTTTGTCTCATCTTATTGCTAAAGAAATGGACAGTAATGTCCGGATAACATCAGGCCCAACTATTGAGAGAGCAGGAGATTTGGCTTCAATTTTAACTAATTTGTCTGAGGGCGATGTTCTTTTTATTGATGAGTGTCATCGGCTCAATAAAATCATTGAAGAATATCTTTATCCGGCGATGGAAGAATTCAAATTAAACCTGATTTTGGGCAGGGGTCCTATGGCAAGAACAATGGAAATTCCTCTGCCTCGTTTTACTCTTATTGGAGCCACCACTAGAATTGCCCTGCTTTCTTCTCCCCTAAGGTCAAGGTTCGGAGCAACTTTCCAGCTCAATTTTTATAATTCAGAAGATATTGAAAAAATTATTGAGAGGTCAGCCAAAATCTTAAAAGTAGAGGCAGAGCCCGAGGCCATTAAAACAATTGCTAAAAGAAGCCGTTTTACCCCAAGGACAGCCAACCGCCTCTTAAAAAGAGTAAGGGACTTTGCCCAGGTAGAAGCAGACAATATAATCACAGAAAAAATTGCTAAAAAGGCCTTAGATTTTTTAGAAATAGATGAAAAGGGCTTAGAGTTAGGTGACAGAAGAATTTTAGAAACCTTAATTCAAAAGTTTGACGGCGGACCAGTAGGCCTGAAAACCCTATCAGCTGCCGCCTCTGAAGAAGAAGACACAATTTTAGATATTTACGAGCCCTATTTAATGCAGCTTGGCTTTCTTGGAAGAACGTCAAGGGGAAGGATAGCCACAAAATTAGCTTACGAACATTTAGGAATAAGATGTGGCGACAGTCACCTCTTTTAAAAAAGATTTGATGAGTTTGTTATGAATGCGGTTATATTTATTTCGGGACAGAGCTGCCGGAAAAATGTCCTTCCTGTGACCACAAAAAGGGCTTTTACCAGATTAAATGCGAGTAATATTAAAATAATGACCAACGATATGTATCCTCGCAAGGTACATAAAACTATCACTGCAAACAAAATAATGGATATCCGTTTTCCATTATAAAAAGGTCGAAGAAAATCTAAAAATAAAAAAATAAAAATATGACAACACAAAATTTTTTTATAGGCGAAGCGGTACGTTTTGGCTGGAGCACGATGAAAAGCAATCTTGGCTTTTTCATTGGTCTTTTGATAGTTTGGCTCTTTTTTCTCATTGTCCCTTATTCTTTTATTGTATTGCCGGCATTTGCAGTAAGTATTCCCCTGGGAATTATTCTTTTTATTGCTGATATTGTTTTAACAATGGTGATTTCAATGGGACTGGTTAAAATCGCTTTAAGATTCTGTGACAAAGAAAAAGGCAGATTTAGCGATCTATTCTCCCAGTATCGTTTGTTCTTCAAGTATCTGTTTGCTTGGATCCTTTATGTTCTGATTGTCTTTGCCGGAACGCTTCTGCTAATTGTGCCTGGAATTATTTGGGGCATCAAATTCTGGTTTTTTGACTACTTTGTCGTTGATAAGGGACTTGGTCCAATAGGGGCGCTCAAGAGAAGTTCTGCCATTACCAGAGGAGTTAAATGGGATCTATTTGGTTTTTTCTTCGTGCTTGGAGCTATCAATCTACTCGGAGCGCTATTTCTATTGATTGGTTTGTTTGCTACCATCCCCGCGACATTGGTTGCCGCGGCTTTTGTCTATCGTAAATTGCTGGCTCAAACAGAAACCGTTGAAACAACAGAGGTTCTTAAAGAATAATACAAAGCGTGCGATAACAGTGGGTAAAAGAGCACATAGGCACTCGGTCGCTTTGCTCCCTCGTGCACTATTCCGTCCTAACCCCGCCCTCTAAGCGCATTGAATTCTGGTTATGCGAGTAAATCAAGTTT
>CAZUDS010000040.1:0-6471 GCA_964619425.1 uncultured Candidatus Saccharibacteria bacterium | reverse complement strand
AAAATTTGGCAGAGAATAACAGATGTTTTGGAAAATATTTGGCAAAGCATAACTGAAAACTTAAAGAAATTTTGGGAAATAATAAAAAATTCGCTGAAAGAGTTTTCCCTAAGTAAAGCAATAGGGGACTTGACACAGTCCTTTGATACAAACTAAAATAGAGATAGAATACTTCGCAGAATAATCCTTTATCGAAGTAAGATAGCGACCCCCTTAGATTCTCCCAAATTCTATCTCTCCCCTATTCACTTCTATGAAAAAAAGCCCAAAACCTATAATCAAGCATATTAATGATTTTCTGGAATATTTAGATATAGAAAGAGGCCTAAGTGTTCAAAGCCAGCAAACTTATGAAAGACTTTTGAGGAGACTTGCCCGCTGGCTGGAGGCCAATGGCCTTGGAAATTTGCTCCCCGACCAGTTAACAGAAAAACACATTTGGCAATACCGTCTCTCTTTATCTCGCTCAATCAATAAAAGAACTCGACAACCTCTTGAAAGGTCAACTCAAAATCATTATCTTATTGCCCTGCGGAATCTTTTAAAATATTTCACTAATCGCGATATCCTTTCTTTTCCGGCAGAAAAAATAAGATTAGCTAAATCAAAATTTGACGAAAGGGTTATAAAGTTTCTTGAACTTCCACAAATAAAGAAATTACTGGCAACCCCAAACACCTCCACTCTTACTGGTCTCAGAGATCGAACCATTTTGGAAACTCTGTTTTCGACAGGCCTCCGAGTAGCTGAGATAGTAGGCCTGAATAAAGAACAGATTAAAATCACTCCTGAGATGATAGATTTAGAAATTGTAATTATTGGCAAGGGCAACAGGCCTCGTCCCATCTATTTTTCAGAACGAGCAGTAGAATGGCTGAGGAAGTATTTAGAAACTCGTCGTCAAGACAAAGAAAAGGCCTTATTCGTTAGTTACAAGGGGCCAAAATCAGCTTCCAAGCGCCTTTCTGCTCGTTCAGTTGAAAATATTGTTAAAAAATACGCTCTTTTAGCTGGTGTCCCTTCTTTTACTTCGCCCCACACCTTAAGACATTGTCTTCATCCCTCTACAAGGATTGTGCTTTCGGATAATGTTATTTCAGCCAGAGATCTTTTTTTTCACAAGACTAGTAAAGCTCAAACAATTAATTGGAACAGTCTTCAGTTATCTAATGAGAAAATTCTTGATAAAAATTATCACATTACTTCTCTCTTTTCTATCTGGGCCGATGGCTACAATCTTCTCTGCTCTCCCCATCACCGACTTTTTACGACGGGACCATACGGAATCAAGGAAATTAGAATAAAGGATATAAAAATTGGCGATTATGTGATGGGAATAAAGAAATTTGAGATTGACGATAAACCTTTTGTTGACCCTCGTTTCGCGAGATTACTAGGATACATCTGGGGTGATGGAACAGTGAATAGAAAACGTAGAGCGGTTCTTCTAGATGATAAAAATCAAAATCTTTTAAGGTTCTATCAAAATCTTGTTCATGAATTGTTTATTCTCGCTCCCTCCTTAGAGAAATATCAAGATAGAAAATCTTGGCAGCTTAAGATCTACAATAAAGAGCTAGTTGAATTTATATTCAGTGTCGGGTTTGTACCTAAAGCTAACCAAAGAAGGTTACCCAAAGAGATTCTTTCTGCTCCCCTAGAAGAATTAGCTGAATTCATCGCAGGGCTTTATGATGCCGAGGGCAACACAGGTAGAATCCGACTTTTCTCTTCGAGTCTAGATTTGCTAAAGGATGTTCAAATAGCTCTCTTACGTTTTGGAATCGATACCCATATAAATTGGCGTCAAAGAACTGTCACTCTGCCACAAAAGAGATGTTTCTCTCATAAATTTTATGAACTCCATGTTCTTCATCGGCCAGATCAATTAAAATTTGTCAAGCATATCAAAACACTCAAAAAAAGATTCTTGCATATAAACCCAGACTTTTATGGAGAAAAATTGCCAGTAGGAAAATTACTGAAAATAATTAAGCAAGATACGGCCCAAAAGAATATAATTTGGACTGGTAAACTAAGAAAAAGCTATAGCATTCATCATTTAGGAAGATATTTCGATAAACTTATTCCCGTGAAAAAGACAGTGGAAAAAATTATTACCCAATTAGAACAATCCGGATATCGCTTCTCTTTCCTGGATACCTTAAAAAAGATTACTTATGCCGATGATATTAAATGGTTAAAGGTAAAAGAAAAAACACGGCTTCCTTGGAGCAGATATTCAACTTACGATTTCGGAATAGATCAAGATGCCGGAAATTTCATTACAGATGGATTTATTAGCCATAACTCTTTTGCCACCGATCTCTTACAAAAGGGAGTTGATTTAAGAGAAATCCAAGAATTTTTAGGCCATAAGAATATTGGTACCACCCAAATCTATACTCATGTTACCTCAAAAAAACTCAGAGAAATTCATCGAAAATTCCATGGCTTAAAAGAATAATGCCCTCTCCCCCGCTCTGGTCTATTTGTGTTCAGATCCCGGCTTCGAACATCCAAGTGGGTACAAATTACAAATGACTTACAAATATACAAATATTTGTATATTTGTACTTATTCGTAATTCGTATACCTTGTGTTCAGATCCCGGCTTCGAACATGCTGACTAAGTTTGTTAATGGCCGAATCGTCGCTGGCGAAGGGCATAATCATTAAGGGCCTTGTCCAAGTCCTTTTCTGTAAAATCAGGCCAGAATTTTTCAGTAAAATAAAGTTCTGAATAAGTGGCCTGCCAAAGTAAAAAACCTGATAATCTCATTTCCCCGCTTGTTCGGATAATAAGGTCAGGCGCCGGAATTTTGCCTGTCCAGAGATTTTCTTCAAAAACCTTATCCCCTACCCTTTCCGGGGGAATTTTCTTTTTTATTATTTTTCTGACTGCCTCTAAAATTTCGGCTCTTCCTCCATAATTAATAGCCAGGTTTAAGATTCCTTCCTTATTATCTTTGGTCAATTCTTCTGCCTCTTTAATAACTTTTTGGAGCCCTTTGGACAATTTCTCTTTCTGGCCAATAACCTGGAGTTTAATGCTTGCTTTTTGAAGTTTCTTGATGTAATTATAGCGAGGACTAAGGACTTGACTAAATAATCTCATTAAATAACTTACTTCTGCTCTGGGGCGATTCCAATTTTCTGTGGAAAAAGCCCAAAGAGTTAAAATTTTAACGCCTTTTTCCTGACACCACTTGCCTACCCTTTCAGCAACTTTTAAGCCCTGTCGATGGCCTTCAAATAAAGGCAAGCCACGTTTTCTGGCCCACCTCCGATTGCCATCCATAATAATGGCTAAATGATAAGGAATATTCTTCATTATACAACGGGTAACACGACGCTAATTACCAATTACCTACAATATAGCCCAAGGCAAAAGCCAATAGAGCAATTAAAAAAACAATGGCAAATAGTATTATATTGTCGCGATGGGTTTTGACAAATTGGTTGAGGTTTGCTAACATAAGTATGATGAGAAACTTATAGAAATATACCGCCTTCGGCTGCGAAATTTGTAGAAATTAATTGCAATCAATTTCGCGAGCGAAGCGAGCTAATTTCAATGAGTTTCTATAAATTTCTATATAACTATGGCAAAGACCAAATCTAAAGGAATAACAAAATTAGGAAGAGGTTCCCAGCCCAAATACTTGGGCGTAAAACTTTATGCTGGTCAGAAAGTAAAACCAGGTATGATTATTATCCGTCAAAGAGGCACAAAGTTTTTACCAGGTAAAAATGTTCGCCGCGGCAAAGACGACACTCTCTATGCTCTAAAGGAGGGGGTAATCCAGTTTAAAACAAAACGGAAAACACGATTTGACAACTCTCAACGCCTTGCTAAGATTGTTAGCGTTATAGAATGCGAATGATGCGAATTTTTATCCGAATGCCGCGAATAGTATCCGATTAAGTGGCGTAAGCCACATATTCGGAGCATTCGCATTTCATTCGCCCCGAACAAATTCTCACTACGTTCGAATTATACGGGGCAAGTATCAAGCAAAATAACATAAGTATTTCGTATTCTTGCCTCGCACTCAAATCCGAAAGGATTTGTAGTGCTGGGGTAGATTCGCATTATATTTTTATTTTATTTTAAACAGGCTCTTGCAAACTCCCTAAACAACGGATGCGGCCTCAAGGGCCTTGACCTGAACTCCGGGTGAAACTGGGTAGCCACAAAAAACGGGTGGTCTTTTATTTCAATAATTTCCACCAAATCTCTTTCTGGATTAATACCGGCAAAAATTAGTCCTTTTTGGGCCAAGATCTCTCGAAATTGATTGTTTAACTCATAACGATGACGATGGCGTTCCGAGACCAGAAGATGGTCTTTTTTCTTTTGCAAAACAAAACCCTTTGAACCGTCATTAGAATAAAATTTGTAACTCTTCGTCCCCGCATAGATTTTGCAAAGATACTCTCCCAACCGCATCGTCGCCCCATATTTTTTCTCCCGCAAAAGCGCTTTTTGCTCTGGCATCACGTCAATAACTGGCTCAGCGCTCTTAGGACAAAATTCTGTTGAATGAGCGTCTCTTAAGCCGCAAACATTTCTGGCAAATTCAATACAGGCCAATTGCATTCCTAAGCATAACCCCAAGAAAGGGATTTTATTTTTTCGGCAAAATTCAATGGCTAAAATCTTCCCCTCCACTCCCCTGCTCCCAAACCCACCAGGAACAACTATTCCATCATATTTTTTAAGTTCAGAAAGGGCTTCAGGATTTCTCTCATAATTTTCCGCTGATAACCAAGAAATTTCCGGCTTCAGATTATAAAACCAAAGGGTATGCTTGATGGCCTCAATGACGGAAACGTATGAGTCCATTAAAACAAAACCACCGCTTTTAAAGTATTTGCCAACAATTCCAATCTTGAGGGATTTTTCTGGATTCTTTATTCTCCTGACAAAGTTAGCCCAGTCCCTTAAATTACTCTTTTTAGGAGATAAGCCAAATTTTTTCAAGATTTTATTACCCAAACCCTCTCTTTCAAAATTAAAAGGAACTTCATAGATTGAATCAATGTCCGGGGCGGAAATTATATCTTTTTCAGTCAAATTACAAAAAATAGATAGTTTTCTCTTCCTCGGATTGTCTAAGGACTCTTGAGAACGAGCCAAAATGAGGTCTGGCTGAATGCCAGCCATATTAAGCCATCTGGTTGCTTGTTGGGTGGGCTTTGTTTTCATCTCGCCAATTATCGGAATGGGCAGATAACTGATTAAGATGAAAAGAACTTCTTTGGGATGTCGAAGTTTTAACATTCGACCAGCCTCTAAAAAGAGCACATTTTGATACTCCCCTACTGTGCCTCCAATTTCAACCAGCGCGAAATCTGCCTTTGTTTTTCGAGCTACTCTTTTAAGGCGCGAAATAACTTCATTGGGAATATCCGGCACCACCTCAACACAGCGGCCGCCGTAACCCAAATTTCTCTCCCTCTCAATAACTGTCTGATAGACCCTGCCCGTAGTTAGGCAATTGTCAGTCGTTAAGTCCTCTTCTAAGAATCTTTCGTAATTGCCCACGTCCTGGTCGCATTCCAAACCGTCTTTAGTAACAAAAACTTCCCCGTGTTCAACGGGGTTCATGGTGCCGGCATCAACATTAATATAAGGGTCAATTTTAATAGCCGTTACGGAAAATCCTTTACTCTTCAAAATCTGAGCGATAGAAGCAGTGGCCACGCCCTTGCCAATGCCAGACATTACGCCACCGACAATGAAGATATACCTTGTCATAAAAAGAAAAAGTCCAAATGACAAAATCCGAATTTCAAATCAAGCTCAAAACTCAAAATCCAAAACTTTTTTCTTTTTTGTCATTTGGATTTAGGATTTGATTTGACATTTGACATTAGAGTTTTGGATTTTCTAACTTTGTTCTTCCTCGCTGACAATCACCTTAATTTCCGCTTCTAAGCCGTGCTCAAAATGCACTTTTACTGGAAACTCACCTAATTCTTTAATAGGTTCCGTAAGGTCAATTTGGGTTTTATGAATATCAAAACCCATTTCTTTTAGTTTTTCAGAAATTTTCTGATTAGAGATTTTTTCAAAGAATTCCCCTTTCTCCCCGATTTTAACAGGTATTATAACTTCCTGGCCGTCTACCTTAGAAACTAATTCTTGAATTTTTTTAAGGGCTTGTTCGGCTTTTTTCTCCTCAACTTGTTTTTGGGTTTTAAGCCAGGCCAAATTCTCTTCTGTGGCTGGCTTTACCAATTTTTGGGGAAGCAAAAAATTCCTGGCATAACCATTTTTGACTTCTTTGATCTCGTATTTCTTACCCAAATTGTCTATATCTTTTAAGAGGATGATGCGCATAATTAAATTAAATCCAAATTACAAACTCCCTGGACGCCTTCAGGCGGACTCCCCGTAGGGTTGCATCCCAAACAAATACGGTGAAATTCCAAATCACAAATTCCAAATCACAAATAAATTCC
>CAZUDS010000039.1:0-6551 GCA_964619425.1 uncultured Candidatus Saccharibacteria bacterium | reverse complement strand
TTATTCGTAATTCGTAGACCTTTATTTATGTTCAGATCCCGGCTTCGAACATTTTCGAACATGACTTTGGGTATGATTTGAATATGAATATGGTTGCCGTGCTATCCGATAGGGTAATTTAATAGAATGATGTTGCATAGATGTTCAGATAGATGTTCAGATCCCGGCTTCGAACATTTTTGGCAGAATTTGGGATGTTCAGATCCCGGCTTCGAACATTGATTCGAGCATCGAACATGCTTTTACAGTTCAGAAAATATGTATGTGAAAGATTTAATAAAAAAGATTGATTGGGTTTTAGTAATTAGTCCTATTTTTTTGGTCGGGATAGGACTTTTTTCTCTTTATAGTTCCTCTTTAGCAGGCGGAGATCTTTTTAGTTTCAGAAAACAAATATTTTTTTTAGCAATTGGATTTTTCTTAATGGTTTTATTTTCTTTTCTTGACTACCGGATTTTCAAGACAAATCCCTATTTTATTTTAAGTTTATATTTTCTTTCCCTTGCTCTTCTGGCAGGGCTTTTCTTTTTTGCTCCGGAAATTCGGGGGGTAAGGACGTGGTATAAAATTGGGCCCTTTTCTTTTAATCCGATAGAGATTGTTAGGATTGTTTTAATTATTTTGTTAGCTAAATATTTTTCTATGAGGCATATTGAGATGTATCAAATGAGACACATTTTGATTTCCGGAGTGTATGTTATTTTGCCCAGCTTTTTAATTTTTGTTCAGCCAAATTTGGGCTCTGTTATTATTTTAATTGCTCTTTGGTTAGGCGTTTTAATTGTTTCAGGAATTAAGGTTCGCCACTTTATGATATTGGCGTTGATTTTCCTTTTATTTTTAGTTTTTAGTTGGAGCTTTTTATTAAAAGATTATCAAAAGGCAAGAATTGTTTCCTTTGTTTTTCCTCAGGAAGACCTTCTGGGCGGAGGATGGCAGCAAAGACAGGCAAGAATTGCCATTGGCGCTGGTGGGCTCTGGGGCCGGGGAATAACCAGAGGGACTCAAGCTAAATATGGTTTTTTGCCTGAGGCCCAAACAGACTTTATTTTTGCCGCGTTGGCTGAAAAATCAGGGCTCTTAGGGGCTTGCTTTATATTGTTACTCTTTTCTCTTTTGCTTTGGCGGATCATTAGAATAGCTCTTTTTGCTCGAGAAAATTTTCCTCGTCTTTTTGCTGTCGGCATAGCTGCTTCTTTGTTTTTAGAGATTTTTATTAATATCGGAATGAATTTAGGGCTTTTGCCCGTTATTGGCATCTCTTTGCCCTTTGTAAGTTACGGCGGATCGGCTCTTATTATGAATTTTGTGGGGCTGGGAATCCTCCAAAGTATTTTTCGTCAAAATAGAAGCAGATAGGCGCAGATACTTGTGATTAACACGAGATTTGAAGCAAGATTAGCGCAAGATTTTTAGCGAGATTAGCGCGAGATTATTTAGGGCGAGATTACGCCAGATCAGAGCAAGATTACGCCAGATTAAAGATTATGAATACTCTACATAAAAACGATGGAAAGTGGCTGTATCGAGAGCTTACTGAAAAGATTATTGGTTCTTGTTATAGAGTTCATAATGATCTTGGAGCAGGTCACAAGGAGCTTGTCTATAAAGAAGCGCTATGTAAAGAGTTTGAAGAAGAGCAAATTGAATACAAACAAGAGGTCCACCTGGCGGTGAGATACAAAAACACTAATGTCGGTACCTACAGAGCAGATTTTGTAATTGAGAACAAAGTGCTCTTAGAGATCAAGGCAGTAGAATTTATGCCCAAATATTATGAAACCCAATTGCTCCGATACCTAAAAAGTACCGGTTATGAAATAGGTTTGTTAATTAACTTTGGAGCCGGAAGCGTCCAAATCCGCCGCCGCATAATCTCGCGTTAATCTTGCATTCATCTTGCGTTAATCACGATATATCGGATACAAAAAAGTTTTCCACAGCCCTGTCCCTTGACAGGGCTTTTTGTTCAGAGGATAATAAAATAATTGAAGCGTTTGATATCGGATATCCATTATTCAAGACGCAGAAAGACGCAGATACCAAGCAGATAGGAGCAGAAAGCGGCAGAATTATTTCATCGTCTCGGAATTTGAATAAATCAAATTCCGACAGCCCTCAACCTTCGGTTGAGAGGCTGGACCAGATAGGCATAAAAAACAAGAGACGACCCTAGTCCGTCCCGTTCGGGACGAACGGGTCTAGGACCCAGCCCTTTTATCAAAAAGGGCTGCCCGAAGGGAGATAGTGCACGAGCGAAGCGAGTGCCTATCTGGTTGCGAAATTTTTATGGCGGCCCGACATAGTCGCAGCAGAAAAAATAAGATTACAGCAGGAATAGTTTTGCAACCATTTCAGTGAATTGAAAATAAAAAAATAAAAATAAAAAAAGAAGGCCCCCGAAATCGGCTCAAAAGGCGACCAACCCATTAAGACGATTTTCTTTTGCCCGGCCCTTTCTTTTTTGAGAGAGGGCTGGGTGGACCTTCTTTATTATAATTATAGTTAATCAGGACTTTCTGTCAAGTCAAGTTTTCCCCAGACGCTAGACGCAGAAAGACGCAGATACCAAGCAGATAGGAGCAGAAATCAGTGTTAATCAGCTTAATATCTGCGTGATCTGCGTTAACAAGACGCAGAAAGGCGCAGATACCAAGCAGATAGGAGCAGAAATCAGTGTTAATCAGCTTAATATCTGCGCAATCTGCTTCCGATAATCTACGCTAATATCTGCGCAAATCTGCGTTAATATCTGCGTAATCTACGTTAATGCGTTAATATCTGCGCAAATCTGCGTTAATATCTGCGCAATCTGCGCCAATAAGAGATGGCTAAACCCGAAGAACAAAAATATATTTCTTTAAGAGAAGCGGCAAAACTGTGTCAATATAAATATTCACAGGAGTATTTAAGTTTGCGCGCTCGGCAGGGAAAATTAAGAGCAAAGAAATTCGGCAGAAACTGGACAACTACCAAGGAATGGTTGGATGAGTATGTTGTAGGGGCTGAGGTCTATAATCATAACCAAAGAATAGAGAGAGAAAAAAAAGGCAAAATTGATACAGAAGCCATCCAGGCAATCAAAAAAATAGAGCCACCCTCAAATCTCCCTATAGAAAAATTAAGAGGTTTTGTCTTTCCGAAAATTGCCTTGCCCCAGATACCAACTAAAGTTCTGGCAGCGGCAACTATCGTTTTGCTTTTAGTCACCGGCTCAGTTTTCGGCAGACAGATTCTAAGAGATGCCGGGGAGAGAGTTTCAGCCGGTCTAAGCGAGGTTTCTTTTAGAATGGCGCAGGGGTTTGATGCAGCCAAGCAAAGCATAGAAACAGCATCTGAGGACTTAGATATGATAGTATTGGAAACAGTCCAGGCAGTGACTGAAAGTTCTCAAAGGGTCTCTGCTTTTTCTCGCAAAATATTTTCCAACTTCAGGCAAGGAAGTTTTTTGGCAACAAAAGAGGTTGGCTTGGTAATAGAAGAACTTAGCCAGGAGATTAGGAAAGAATTTCAGGCCCTTGCTCATTTAGGGTCTGTTGTAGTTTGGCAGGAAACCTTTAATGTTTTTAGAAGATACGGAGAATATCTAACTGCCCAGACAGTAGTGTTGACCGAGAGAGCAAAATTCGCTTTTGGAAGAATACAGAAAGAAGCCAGCAAGATAAGCGAAGAGGTGGCGGCTGGATTTTACCGAACAGGGACTGGCTTCAGACGAATAGCCGCTTCTTTCAATCAGACGGCTCAGGGGCTTACCGCAATGGGGGAGGGTTTTAGAAGAGTCCTTCAGAGCGCAATTACTACTGTTGCCGGGCTCCCGCATCGGGTATCTAAAAGCGGAGACCATATTTTTGACATCACAAGACACGGCTTAGAGAACTTTTCAGAAAACATTCGTATGTTTCCCCAAAAAGTGTTAATCCCGGCTTGGCATCGTTTTGTGTTAAATCCGGCTTCGCGCGCAACAAAAAGGATTCAAGAGGCGAGAATGAACTTTGTGGCTGGACTGGTTGAGACCGCGGCTGACGCCACGGCCTCTGTTTCTGCTGTTTTTCAAGAAACAGCCAAGGGCTTTAGAGACCATTTTGCTGGATTGGGTCAAAGAGTTAGACAAGTTCCCAGATGGTTTGCAGGTTTATTCCGGAGAGAACTTGCCAAAGAGCCAATAAGAGAGGTTGTCAGAGAGCCAATATTAGAAGGGCTAAGAGAGACAAGAGAAGAAATACTTGGCCAGGGACAAGAGATTATTCAGCTCCAACAAGAACTTCGGCAAGAAATCCAGGAATTGCAGGAAAGAGAAGTGCCAATAGAAATTAGAGAAAAAGAGATTATTAGAGAAATCCAAAGGATTACCAAAATTGAACCAGTTAGAATTATTGAAAGGGTTCCCAGCCAAGAGTTGGCTGATATCCGTCAGCAATTAAATATCTTTACCGGCTGGAGTGATGATATTGACGCCCTTAAATCCCTTACTCAGAAACTCCAGGCCTCTCCGCCCCAGATTGTTCATCCCACTGCTCCTATTTATATAGCGCATCAAGGGATACAGGTTGGTGGAATGGGTAGTTTCGCAGGCCTGGGGGTCTCGGGAATGGCAGCGATTGGCAATTTAGGAGTTGGCGGTTCAACGGTTTTGGGCTCAACTTCAGCTGACACCTTAACTGTCAATGCCGCTTCTTTTTTTAGAGCGCCAGCTGCTTTTGGAAACGGCGCTTTGGTCATTGATACCCTCGGCAATCTAACAACCACTGGAAATATCATTATTGGCGATGTCCCGTTAAGAGCAACCAACGAAGAAATGCTTAGAGGAGTAGTTCCTATTCTTGGCTTTGACCTGCCTGTCCGGACCACCGCTTCCGCTGATTTTATTTCTGTTTCCCGGGTCTTAGAGGACTATCCTGGTTTTCCTACTCGAATTCCTGGCACAGTTAGAGAATACAGATTTATTATCCGCTACGCTGATACCCTTAATCCTGCTGATGCTGTAGCAGCCAATCGAGTTTCTAACTGGCGAGTTTGGAATGTAACTACTGGCGCCGCAGCTGCCACATTTAATGTCCCAGCTACCCCAGGTACCGACGTTGCCGGTTTAGCCAGAGGTGAGGTGGAGATTACTGGTCCTGTTGCCATTCCCACAGGCACTGATGACTGGCAAATAGAGGTAAGATTGCCAGTAACTGGAAGGACAATCCAGATTTACCAGATATTTTTGGCGGCTTATGACAGAGTTGATTAAAACTTTAGAAATTAGTAGAAATTAGCACTTCGTGCGAAATTAATAGAAATTAATTGGATGAAAAAGAAATACATCGTATTAAGCGACTTGGAGGTTTATAGATTAGCAAGAGAGCTTTCTAAAATTGCCTGGGAGATTTATCAAGACTTAAGTTGGCAAGATAGAAAGACCATGGGAAACCAGTTTTTAGAAGCCACTGATTCGGTTGGCGCTAATATTGCCGAAGGATATGGTAGGTATCACTATTTAGATCAAATAAAATTTTACTACAATAGCCGAGCTTCTTTAAATGAATGTTATCATCATTGGTTAGAAATACTTAATGAAAGAAGAAGGGTAAATGGTGAGAAATATAAACAGTTTAAAGCTGTTGGAGAGAAGCTATCTTTAAAGCTTAATAATTTCATCACCTCTGTTTATAAGGTAAGAAATAAACAATGAATTTCGCGAGCGAAGCGAGCAAATTTCCATCAATTTCAATTAATTTCAATAAAATTCATTGAAAATTGATTGAAAATTGAAAATTAAAAATTAAAAATTAATAACATGGTTAAAGCTAAACTACAAAATTTTGCAATAAACAAAAAATCCGCCAAAATGACGGATTCTCCGGGAGTTTCCAACGTAATGTGGAATTCCGGCTTGTCACCCTGTTATCAATATAGCAAATCAGAAAACCTTATCAAGAGTTTAGATGTGGACAACCAAAAAACCACCTCTTGCGAGATGGCTTCTGGTAGGCCTACAGATTTGCCTATTGGCGGGTCTGTCAAACTTATTTATAGTATAGCAAATCAAGAAACCTTGTCAAGTTATTTGACTGGGGAAAACTTAAAAGCCGTGGAGGTAGGGAAACTTGAATCCCCCAGGCGTGGTTTGACAAACCCACCAGGCAAACCTGCTACCCCCAAGGCAAGTTCATTATATCATAATGAATTTCAAGAAGTAAAATAACTAAGAAATTCCAAGCATCAAGCACCAAATTCCAATTAATATTCAAGCACCAAATTCCAATGACCGAAACTTTGAAACTAAGAAATTCCAAGAATTAGAAATTAATGGAAATTTATAGAAATTAATAGAAATTAATTGCAATGAATTTCGCGAGCGAAGCGAACTAATTTCAATGAATTTCAATAAAGTTTCCAATAAATCAAAAACCTGGCGCTCCTTATTATTTGCCACTCTTCCTAAAAATGGTGACAGCCCCCCAATTTAGCTATGAGAATAGAAATTAATCAGTCGAATAAAGTAGAACAAACCAATAAAGATACAATCATAGGGTTATCTAATGAACAATCATTTACAATTTTAATTA
>CAZUDS010000038.1:0-6552 GCA_964619425.1 uncultured Candidatus Saccharibacteria bacterium | reverse complement strand
GGTCATTGGAATTTATTTGTGATTTGGAATTTGTTATTTGAAATTTTATTACATGTGGGGCCTGACCCCGCACAGCACCCGTCAGTTTTATTACTCCCCAATGATTTGAATCTGTATTTTTCTTGGTCTTGCCCGGTCTAATTCAACGAGAAAAATGTTTTGCCATTGGCCTAATTGTAGTTTTCCCCCTATCAAATTAAGGGTAACGTTTACCAGTAAATGAATTGCTTTGCAGTGAGAGTGTCCGTTAACACATTCATCTGGGCAGAGATTGACTGTTCTTTTTGAAAAATCATCGTGTTGATATTTAAGGGACTTTGGAGCTGTGGCTTCAAGATTTCTTTTTATGTCTTCAATAAGCAGGGGTTCGTTTTCGTTTAACATTAGAGCCGAAGAAGTATGGAGAATTTGGATGTTTGTTAAACCATTTTGAATATGGCTTTTTTGGACAAAATCCTTAACCTCATCTGTGATATCAATAAAATCAAATTCGCCCTTTGTTTGATATTTAAGTGTTTTGTTTGCGGTTTTCACCCCGTTAGAGGTCTGTCTTTATATGGCTAAGTTAGTCAATTTCGGACAGACCTTTGTTTTTTTAATTACACCCCGTTATATAGAGCAGAAAAAATTTAATCTAAATTTTTTCTGCCCAAGACCTCTAACGGGGTTCATAAATTTTTAAAGCAATTTTTAACCAGGGAGCGTATTCTCCCGGCTTTTTCTTAAAATTACTTTTTAAGGTTTTAATATCAATCCACTTCCAATCTGCCACTTCTTTGGGATTGGGTTTTATCTTGCTATTATACTTTCCGACCAAAAGAGCGCATACCTCATTTTCCGAACCAATATTTTTGTATCTTGCTTGATATTGAAACTTAGTCAGAGGTTTTAATTTACAAGTAATGCCAAGTTCCTTTTTTAATCTTTTTTCCCCGGCCTTAATATAATCTTCTTTTGGAAGAGGGTGGCTGGAGCAAGTGGCCTCCCAGGTTAAGGGCCAAAGAAATTTATCCTTGCTTCTTTTTTGAATTAATACTTGCTTTTTTGAATTGAAAATAAATATTGTGAAGGCGCGATGCAAAATTCCCCTACCCAAATGAGCCCTTAACTTCTCTTCTAAACCAATCGCTTCATCTTTTTTATTAACTATTACTAATTTTACCATAATTTTACCATAAAAATAAATTAAATTATTTATTTCTTTTTATTACAAAATCAGCAATCTCACTCAAAATTTTATTCCATTTGTTTTTTGGCAAACAGTCCAAACTTTTTTTAGTCCTTTGAATATATTTTGTCCCCAAAAAAAATGCCCTTTGATAGGCATTGGTCTTTTTAATCAGCTTGATTGCTTCTTTAATTTCTTTTTTATTGATTTGTTTTTTCCCCATTATTTGAGCAAATTCTCTTCTGTCAGCCGGCATTATTTCTTCTAAGGCATAAATGGTGACAATATTTCCTCCTTTATTTTCTTCTATGTCCTTGCCAATTTTTTTTCCAAATTTTTTCTCCTCTCCGAAAATATCCAGAATGTCATCTTGGATTTGAAAAGCAATGCCTAAATTAAATCCGTAATTTTTTAAGGACTCAATTTCTTCTCTTTTTGCCTCGGCGCATATTGCCCCGACCTCACAACAGGCCTGGAAAAGAACTGCTGTTTTTTGGCTGACCATTTTGAAATAGTCGTTTTTCGTTATCTTTTTGTATCGGTTTTCAAGAATATAGGGCTCTTTTTCTCTGCCGGTTTGTTCAAATAAAACATCCAAAATTTCTCCATCAACAATGGTTTTCATGGTCTTAGCGAAAAGCTCAGATATTACGGTTGGTTTTTTTGACTGATTTGCCGCCTGGAAAACGGCTGCTGAATAGTCAATGGCTAAACATTCAGCAATAGACCTGCCAAACTTATACCAAGTAGTCGGCTTATCCCTTCTTAAATTACTATTATCAATGATGTCATCAATAATCAAAGAATAATTATGTAATATTTCCAAGCCAGCAGCTGGATACAAGACATCTTCGGTTTTACCTCCTAACAATCGGCAAGAGATAATAGCCAAAGCCGGCCTTATTCTCTTTCCGCCGGTAAAAATTTGGTAACCAACAATTTTTTGGGTCTCTTGGTCAACATAAGAAAGCAGAAGTTCCTTGATAACCGGGTCAATAATTTTCGTTAATTTAGGCAGAAGCGTATTCAATTCTTCTTTATTAGAGTTATGTTCCATATTTTGTCTTCCCTTATTATCCATTTTACCATTTTTCTCTTGAAAAAACAAAAAATCAGTCCATGTTCAGATCCCGGCTTCGAACACAATTCACAGCGGAGGAATTTGAACTAGAATCAGCTTCAAGCGACGGTCGTTCGTAGCTTTCTAATCCTCTGCCCCTGCCGGGTGTCTTCTACTAAATAGCCCGCTTGTTTTATCTTCATTCTTATTTCGTCTGCTTCTTTCCATTTTTTTTGCTGACGGTACTTTTCGCGCTTGACTACAAGTTCTTTCACCTGTTGAGGAATCTTTATTCTTTTTATTTTATTCAAATCTAATCCGAGAACTCTGTCAAAATCTAATAAAAGTTCGTATTTTATTTTACTTGAAATCTGTTTATCTTTAAGCAAGCTCCAAGTCAGGGCTAAGGCCTTTGGCATATCTAAATCATTGTTAATAAATTCCCTAAATTGTTTTTGGTAATCTTTAGTCCTTTTATAATCTTTTCTGGCTAAAGAGAGTTCTTTGTTTTTCTGATAACTTTCTTTAAGCTCTTCTACTTTTTGGTAAATAATGTTTAGAGAATTTTCTGCTGCTTTTAACGACTGCCAAGAAAAAATTAATTTTGAACGATAATGGCAGGTTAAACATAAATACCGATAAACAAGAGGGTTAATTCCTTTTTTGACCAAGTTATCTAAAATTATTATATTTCCTTTTGATTTCCCCATCCGGCCTTTTTTTAAGATTAAAAATTCGCCGTGCAGCCAATAACGGGCCAAAATTTCTTCATAAGCAGCTTCGGCTTGAGCAATCTCATTAGTGTGGTGAATAAAAATATGGTCAATTCCTCCACAATGAATATCAAAGGGGATCCCTAATTTTTTTACTCCCATCACCACGCACTCAGTATGCCAACCAGGGAAGCCGCGACTCCAAGGAGAATCCCACTCCATTTGTCTTTTCACTCCCGGTGGCGTAAATTTCCACAAAGCAAAATCAGTGGGACTTCTTTTTCCAGCCGTCATTTCCACCCTTGCTCCTGGCTTTATTTTTCTTTTTTTCTCTCCCCATAATCTTCCGTAGGTTTTTGATTTTGAAGTATCAAAATAAATTCCATCTGGAATTTTATAAACAAAATTTTTTTTCTCTAAGATTTTAATAAACTCTATCTGGTCTCTAATGGTCTCTGTTGCCTTAATCCAAATATCAGGGGGAGAAATATTCAATAATTTTAAATCTTTCTTAAATGCTTTAGCGTAAAATTTAGCAATCTCCCAGACATTTTTTTTATCTCTCTTTGCCCCTTCTTCCATTTTATCCTCGCCGGTGTCGGCGTCTGAAGTCAAATGGCCGACATCAGTAATGTTCATTACATGTTTTACCTTATAACCATTATATTCCAGAACCCTTTTTAAGATATCTTCGAAAACATAGGTTCTCAAATTTCCAATATGGGCATACCAATAAACAGTTGGGCCGCAGGCATAAATTTTAACCTCTTTTCTGTCTAATGGTTTGAAGTCCTGTTTTTTTCTTTTCAAGGCGTTGTATAGTTTTAGCATATTTTTATCGTTTAATTTTTGAGATACTGGCCCATTGGTCGCTGCCCAGACACATTTATTTTAACAATTTTGGGACTGAAGTCAAACATTAGAAACCCCATGTAAAGAGGATTTAGAAATTTCAGGTTTTTCTCAACTCTCAATTGGTGGACTTGGTGGACTTACTTGGTGGACTTACGAAGTCCACCAGTTAATTTATGTTCAGATCCCGGCTTCGAACATATTAAACATATCAATATCAAAAAAACAGAAAAACCCTAATGGGTTTTTCTGTTTTTGAATTTACTTCGTTAGAGATGTCTTCTATTCGTTCAGAATCTCTAACAAAAGTTAAGACGCTACGAAAAAAATTTAAAAACTTTTCTTCATTGGTCTAGCTTCATCTACTACCAGGGTTCTTCCTTCAAAATCCTTTCCGTTAAACATCTCAATGGCTTTCTCGGCTTCCTTCTCAGAAGACATCTCAACAAAGCCAAACCCCTTAGAACGTCCAGAGATTTTATCTGTGATAATAGTAGCAGAATCTACAGTGCCAGCTTCAGAAAACAAATTCTTAAGAGCATCTTCGGTTGTCTCGTATGGGAGACCACCAACATATAATTTCTTGCTCATTGTCTTTTTCTTCTTTTTACAATTTAATTGTTTAATTGATTGTTCGACCTATATCTCTTTTGCAAAAGATATCTTCTATATATATCAATTTCCTAAATTTGTCAAGCGCCCGGTTCCAAAACAATAACGTCATAGAGCGTTTTTAGTTTTGGCGTTAATTAGTTCATTAAAAATAATTTTTGGGTTTTCACGCTGAATAATAATTTTTTGCAATGCTTTAAGAAAATAAAAGTTATTTATTTTTTCTTCTACTCCTGCCTTAGAGAGCAATTTAAGAAGACAAGGCAGGGAAACAAGCCCTTCGCTTTTAAGGGTGGTCTTGCTAACTTTTACCCCGTTAGAAAGTTGTTTTTCAGGCCCGTGGAAATGATGTCTGTCTGGCTGATGTGACAATGCGGGCTTTCTAACGGGGTTTACCAAAATATCTCCTACTTGACGATTAGAAGAATAGGGACTAAATCCTGTTGCCACTAAATCGCCGAGACCGGCAGGACCAAGCGCTGTTTCTCGGCGCCCGCCCAATCCCTTTATAATCTCTGTCATCTCTGTTACTGCTTTCTGCACCAACCAACCCTTAGTGTTTCCTCCGAGGTTAAGCGCCTCGGCAATGCCCAGGCCAGTGGCATAAATGTTCTTCAAAACACTCGCCAAAGCAGAACCATAAACATCAGCAGAGTATTCCAGCCGAAGATTAGTGTTTTCAAAAAGTTTTATTAGCGCGCTATATGTCTGTTTCTGCGATGAGCTGACGAGCCCGACTCCTGTCTGTCCGTTGCTTAATTCTTCAGCAAGCATTGGCCCTGTCAGAAGCGCAAACAATCTGTCTTTTGGCAACAGTTCTTCCAAGAGACGGTCCATGGTCTTTAAGGTTTTTTCTTCAATTCCTTTTGCCAAAGATACAACTATTGTCCTTTTGTCAAACCATTGCCCAATACTTCCTGCCACTGTCCTCATCGCCCAAGAAGGCACACATAAAAACAAAAAACGCGTATTCGCTACAGGGGCTTTAATTGAAGAGATAATTTTAGCCAGGGATTTTTGACCAGGAACTATAGTCGGCTTTTTATCCCAAAACTCAATTATAGTCCCCTGCTTATTCTGCAAAATTTTCCCAATTGCCTGACCAATCTCGCCAGCGCCAACAATAATAATCCTTTCAGTTTTATTCATTGTCTTTTTAATATAATTGTAATTCTTAATTGCTCAGTTCGGTCTTCCTACTGGCATAATATAGAGGGGCTTTACTCCGAGTGGGAGGTTTAATATTCTTTTAACTCTTTCATCGTCAAACGCGCCAACCACTACAGTGCCTAAATCCAAACTAATCACCTGCAAAGAAATATTTTGACCCACATGGCCAACTTCCATATGAACATATCTTATCCCCCTTTCCCCATATTCAACAGTTGTCCGTTCGTAAACCGCTCCAATGATGATATTAATCGGAGCCGCAGCCACCCAGGGCTGACCCAGGGCAGCCGCGCTTAATTCGGCCTGAATATCTCCTTCAAAAATCTTTTCTAATTTGTGTCCTTCGGGTATAAAACGATAAACCCCTGGTTTTAGCCCGTCAACATTTTTAACTGTTAAATAAACCTCTAAAGGATAAAGAGCGCCAGCCGAAGGGGCAGTTCTGCCTTTTCTGCCATCTGGTCTAATAGTAATTCCCTGAGCGGCCCACAAAAGTTGAGAAACCTCTTGGAGAGTTAGGGGTTCGTCTTTGTACTCTCTAACGCTCCTTCTTTCTAAAATCGCCTCTTCAATTGAGACCTCGCTTTCAAATTTCGGTTCAGGAAGTATTATTATCTCTTTTTTTTCTTCATTAATTAAAATCATATTTTTTTCTTTTTCTGCTGCCGGAAAAAGTAAAATAACAGCCGCTAAGCCCGAAACTAATCCTATTGCTATTAAAACAATCAATTTTTTAGACATGATTTTTCTTTTACCCCGTTACCCATATATAAGTAACGGGGTTTTAAAGTTTTATTGTCGACTTTGTCCCGTTAGAAATTTTTGATTCCAAGATTTTCAATAATTCCTTTCTATTCTACCAAAAAATCGCCCTCGCGAGAATAGTCGGCTGAGGGATGCTTATTTCCCAAACCAACCTATTCTATATGCTGCTCCTGTTGCCGCTAGTACGAAAATCAAACCGTACCAATACCAAT
>CAZUDS010000037.1:0-6554 GCA_964619425.1 uncultured Candidatus Saccharibacteria bacterium | reverse complement strand
TTGTCGTCGGCAGATTCGTCAACGAGGCCCGAGCCCTTGGCATTCTCGGTGAGCAGAGGTTTCTTTCTGCTGAACGAGTAGTTGGGGCTTGGAATGACCTCAACAAAGAGCGGAGAACTGGCCACTCGCTTCCACTCCTGGAGGTGCCAACTGGTGTTTCTATCCGCTATACCGAGGGGGTCTTAAGAGAGATGGCTGGAGACCCTGGTTGGTATTTGGTCTATGACTCAGGTTTCTCCCTGCGGGATAACTATGCCATTGTTGGCAGGGATATAAACCACCAGCCCTGCCACCATCAAGGTAACGGTTGGTGTCTTTCCCAAAAAGAGGATTACTGGGCAGCTACTCGAGGCGAGCCGGCATACTATCTGGTGAAACCGAAAGGTCTTTTTCCTTGCGACATCCCAAAGAAAAACTGGGACTGGCAGGAAGAACAAATCAGTCAGATAGGTAGTAGGGCCTTTTACCGAGCTCCCTCTCGGGTGGTAGCAAATCATCTTGTCTCTTGCTTCCTACTTAATGGCGGTGAGAGGCATTTTAAGGATTGCTACCACTGGGGTCCCGAAATGAATTCGGCTGGCAGACCCGTTCGTCTTGGCTTCTTCGTTCGCGAGGGTCTCTACCTTAGCAGCGAGTCTCGCGGGAACTGGGGCAGTCATTTGTGCGTTTGTCTTGTTCGGAAGTTCGACACTTGAAGACACTTTTCCTTGAACCCGTCGAACCCCTGACCCTGCTGGGTCTCTGCCTGGCAGGGTTTCCTTTTGCATTTCATTTGCTAAAATTATAATTGTTCTACTAACAGACAAAGCTCGCAGAGACCCGACCCCTGTAAGCTATGCCGTAAAACTATGCCTTATAGAAAACAACAATTTGTGAATGGGGAAATTTACCATGTGACGACTAGAAGAATTGAAGACAATTTGCTTTTCAAAAACATAGGCGATTATTATCGGGGAATTTTTTCAATCTATGAGTTTAATAATAGTAAACCAGTTACAATTAGAGAGCGCCGAGCACTCCGTTCTCAAATAAAAGCTCGCAGAGACCCGACCCCTGTAATTGATGATAGGAAGCTGTTTGTTCAAATTTTAACATTTTGTCTTATGCCTAACCATATTCATTTACTATTACGACAACTTCAAGATGAAGGGATTAGTAAATTTATGCAAAAATTTGGCGCCGGGTACTCTGCTTATTTTAAAAATAAATATAAGTTAGAACGAAAAGGATATTTCTATCAGGGAAGGTTTGTTTCTGTGCCCATTGAAACAGATGACCAATTAAAAAATATATTTGTGTATATTCATACTAACTCCATATCTTTAATAGAGCCAAAATGGAAAGAAATAGGGATTAAAGACCCAGAGAAAGTGATCAAATATGTTGAGGATTATAAATGGTCAAGCTACCTTGATTATATTGGTAAAAAGAATTTTCCGTCGGTGACCGAAAGAGATTTTATGTTAAAAATAATGGGTGGTGAACAGGGTTGCAGAGATTTCGTTGAGCACTGGATAAGATATAAAGGTGAGATAAGAGAATTTGTTGAACTCTCCTTAGAATAAAACAGGGGTCGGGTCTCTGTAAGTTCAACAATCACTGAGTAGTTTTACAGGGGTCGGGTCTCTGATTTTCTTCAAAGTTTATGTTAGTTGATACTCATGCCCATCTAAATTTTAATGCCTATAAAAACGACGCCGACGAAGTGATTCGTCGGTCTTTAGATGAAGGTGTGCGAATGATAAACGTTGGGTCAAATTTTGAAACTTCAAAAAGAGCAGTAGAAATTGCTAATAAATATGATAAGGGAATATATGCGGCTGTGGGCTTGCACCCGATTCATCTGGAAACTGGATTGGTGAAAATAAAAAATGACAAAGAAGAGATTGAAGTGAAAACAAAAGAAGAGAATTTTGATTATGAAAAATATCGAGAATTAGCCAGAAATAAAAAAGTGGTGGCGATTGGCGAGGCGGGTTTGGACTATTGGTACAAACCAAAAACAAAAATTAAACTCCAATTATTCAAAGAAAAACAGAGGTTGGGCCTCTGTCAGCAGCTGGATTTGGCTAAGGAGTTAAATTTACCGGTGATTCTCCATTGCCGAATGGCGCATAGCGATCTCATAGAGATCTTAAGCGAGAAGCGAAAAGTGAAAAGCGAAAAATTAAAAGGAGTGATTCATTGCTTTAGTGGGACATGGGAAGAAGCAAAAAAATATTTAGAAATGGGGTTTTATCTTGGATTTAACGGCATAATCTTTAAAGAAATTGAGGGAATAAATTTTGAAGAAATTATTAAAAGAACGTCTCTGGATAAAATTCTCATTGAAACAGATTGTCCTTACCTCACGCCTCCCCAGATGGGTGAGAAAAGAAATGAACCCTTATTTGTCAAATATATTGCCCAAGGAATAGCTAAAATTAAGGAAATGGACTTTGAAGAAATTGCTAAAGCAACTACTCAAAACGCAAAGGAATTATTTAAGCTCGGCTTAACATAGCAAAGATCATGGCCATAAGGAGCGATAAGCAAAGCCGCCCCTTTTTGTTTGAAAAATTATTATTTTTGAAGTAAAATAAGAATGAGATGAAAACTAAACTTCCTTTAAATTTCAAATCACTTTTTTGGTCCTATAAGTTTTCTTCAATTGATCCAGAAAGGCACAAAAAAAGCATTATTATCAATGCCATTAATTATGGAAGATGGGAGCATTGGCAATGGCTCATAAAAAATTATGGCAGAGAAAAGGTCAAAAAAATTATTAAGGAAATCCCAGCCAGCGAATTTAGACCAAGAGCTTTAAAATTAATTTCTCTTTTATTAAATATAAAAAAATTAAAATATGCATCTAGAAGCGATAAAATCAGAGCAGAAGGAAATCTTTAAGAAACTTAGATATTTTAAAGAATATTATTTAGCTGGCGGTACTGCTCTTGCTTTACAGATTGGCCATCGAATCTCTGTAGATTTCGATTTTTTTTATGATAAAAAAATCCCCCAAAGCCTTCTTGGCAAAATTAGGAGGATTTTTAAGGAATACAAAATAAAAACTGAAGTTAATAATCCTGAGCAATTAACTGTTAGTTTAACTGGGGTTACTCTTACTTTTGTAAAATATCCATTTCCTTTGATTTTTAAGCTAAACGAATATCAAGGAGTAAAACTTTTATCTGTTCCTGAGATAGCCGTTACTAAGGCATTTACTATTGGCCATAGAGCAACTCTAAAAGATTATGTTGACCTTTATTTTATTTTGGAAGAGAGACATTGCTCTTTAGAAGAAATAATAAAAATCTCAAAAAAGAAATTTAAAGATGAATTTAATCAACGTCTCTTTTTAGAGCAACTGATTTATTTAGAAGACGTAGAAGATATGGAGATTGAATATCTCAAAGAACAACCAACAAAAGTCCAAATCCGAGACCTCTTTGAAAAAGAGGTTAAAGGGCTAAAAATTTGAGGGCCTAGCACTCTTTTACTAAATTTTTAGTAGAGGCAGAGCGGTTGATCAATCGCTTTTTTTTCTTGAAAAATCGTCTTTGGGAATCTAGCGCTGACACGAGTTTCGGGCTGGTGTTTTAAGAGGATTGTTCCTTTTTTTGAAATATTACCCCCTGCAAAAATTTGACAAGACAGGGCTGTTTTGGTAATTTTAAAGTAGCACACAAAGGAGGTGCGAGATGACAGAATCTATAGGGGAAAAAAGGCCAGAGGGAATCAAACATTGTCCGGTGTGCGGCATAAGGCTTTTGATAGGAGGCGAAAACCCCTCCTTCAAGAAAACCAACCCCATCGGATACTGTTCAAGATGTGGAGAGCACTATTTTTTGGCAAGCGGTAGGCGCGCTCCTAGCTATGGCGAGATAATCTCTGTAGATAAGCATAGCGCGATGGACAGTCGTCAGTATCATTGACGTCACCTCGAGATGGAGGGACATGGGGCGGCAGCTGCCGCCTCCTTTTTTTTGCATTCTTAAGTTTGTAAGCAGTCCTCGCAATGTTTTTTTGGGTGTTTTATTATTTTGGAAAAAAAATTGAAAGTCCGGGAAAATTTTGATAGAATAAAAAAATATGAAGAAATACAATCCTCAAAAAATAGAAGCAAAATGGCAGAAATTTTGGGAAAAAAATAATGTTTTTGAGACGAAAGATAATTCCAAAAAGTCAAATTTTTTTGACAAATAAGAATTTATAATGTAATATAGATAAGTAATTTCCCAAAAAGAGGTGATAGAGATGGAAAAAGTAGTGGTAATCTCCGGGACTTCCCACTTCGGGCTTGCAAGCAAGGTGGCAAGATTGTTGGGTAAAGAATGTTTTTTGCCCAAAATCTATCGGTACGGAACTGGCGATTTTGAGGTGGTTTTGCCTCCTAATATGCGAAGAAAAAGGGTTTTCATCATTCAAACCTTTCTTCCCAGCAGGTGGAGCGCTTGTTACCACCTCCTTGAGGCGGTGTTTATGATTAATGCTGCCTCCAACGCCTCGGCAGAAGAAGTGAACCTGATAGTGCCGCATCTTGGCTGGGATCAATCAGACAAGAAATGGGCGGGCAGAATGCCTATCGCCGGCGAGTTAGTAGCCGCCATCCTTCGTCAGGCAGGCATGGAGCGCTTCATCGGTGTTCAGCTTCACTCACCGCAGTTTCCGGGTTTTTTTCCTTTGGGCACAATAAAAGATCACCTTGAGGCAAACCCTTTGATGGTGGCATATGCTGCTGAAAGGGAGTACTTTCAGAATGCTGTAATGGTGCCGGGAGACCTAACTTTCGGAAAGGTTGCAAGAAGAATAGCGGAAAAAGTGGGCATTCCGGTGATTCCAGTGGAAAAGGAGCGGATAAGCGGAGATAAGGTAATAATTCGGCATGTATATGGAGAGGTGAGGGGTAGGAGGGTTCTTCTTTGGGATGATAAGATCGTCCAAGGAACAACCGTTCGGGCCGTGATTGATGAGCTGGAGGAGATGGGGGCGGCAGAGTTCATCGTCTTCGCCACTCATGCGCTCTTTACTGATGCAACAATCAAAAAACTTTCCCACCCACTCGTTCGCGAAATTGTTGTTACAGACACCGTTCCCCAATCCGCAAAAGTCAAAAGGATGCTTCCTGTAACCACGATTTCTATTGCCAAGCTCTTGGCGGATGCCGTGCGCGAGATATCCATAGAGGGCGGATCAGTAAGCCAGCTGTTTGAGAAATGATTCGCAAGGAGGAACAAGGGTCAGGCCCAGCTTGACCCTATTTTTTTAGAGATGAAATTTCTATTCAAGACAGAACTTCCATTATTTAAATTGAAAGAAGTGCGTCTATAAATTATAATAAAGACGTATGGAGGACTATATTCCTCAAAAAATAGAAGCAAAATGGCAGAAATTTTGGGCTGAAAATAAGCTTTACCAGCCTGACTTAAAAAAGGCAGTTCGGCCTTTTTATAACTTAATGATGTTTCCTTATCCCTCAGGCGAAGGGCTTCATGTTGGTCATATGTATGCTTTTTCTGGAGCTGATACTTTTGGCAGATACACCAAAATGAAAGGCCTTGATGTCTTTGAGCCAATGGGTTTTGACGCTTTTGGTATTCACTCTGAAAATTATGCTCTTCAAGTTGGCAAACATCCAAAAGAGTTAATTAAAGAAACAACAGCCCGCTACCGTCAGCAATTAAAAAGAGCTGGTTTTGCCTTAGATTGGGCCCAGGAAATAAATACTACCGAGCCCGAATATTATAAATGGACTCAATGGATTTTTTTGCAACTTTACAAAGCCGGCTTAGCCGAAAAGAAAAAAGCGCCGGTTAATTGGTGTCCTTCTTGCAAAACCGTTTTGGCTGATGAGCAAGTGGTAAAAAAATCAAAAATCAAAAATCAAAAATCAAAAACACAAACCAAAAATCAAAATAACCAAAACTTAAAAATTGACTACGAAAAAATTGGAGTTTGTGAAAGATGTGATACACCAGTTAAAATAAAAACCCTTAAGCAATGGTTTTTGAAGATTACAAAATATGCCGAAAAGTTAGATAAAAACTTAGATAAAATTGACTGGTCAGAGAATGTTAAGAAATTGCAGAGGAATTGGATAGGGAGGAGCGAAGGCGCTAATATAAAATTCGAAATTCGAAATTCGAAATTCGAAACAAATCCTAAACTCGAAATTCCAAATTCCAAACAATTTATTGAGGTTTTTACCACCAGGATAGATACGATTTTTGGAGCGACATTTTTAGTTTTATCTCCAGAACACGAGTTTCTTCGTTTCGCTCAGTCAAGCTCAAAATTGAAAACTAAAAACGAAAAACCACAGCTTAAAGTTCAAAACTTAGAAGAAATAGAAAATTATATTGCGGAAGCCAAAAAAAGAACTATTGAAGAGCGGGTAGAGAAAGAGAAAACCGGAATCGAGATTCAAGGAATTAAAGCTATCAATCCAGCCACTGGCAAAGAGATTCCCATTTGGGTAGCTGACTTTGTTTTGGCTCATTATGGCGGCGGAGCAATTATGGGTGTGCCGGCGCATGACCAAAGGGATTATGAATTTGCTAAGAAGTTTAAAC
>CAZUDS010000036.1:0-6720 GCA_964619425.1 uncultured Candidatus Saccharibacteria bacterium | reverse complement strand
GAGAACAAACATGTTCGAAGCCAACATGTTCGAAGCCGGGATCTGAACATTCTGACTGAACATTCTGAACATTCTGGATACAAATCAATTGGTGGACTTACGAAGTCCACCAATTGTGTTTTTTGATTGAATTGCTTAGTTCTATTCTATTCGAGCAATAAACCCTCCATTTCTTTGATTTTTTCTAAACTCATTTCTTTTAACCAGGCCCTCACGCCTTTTTCGTAGGCCTGAGAACCGCCAAATATTTTCAAGAGAAAATCTCTTTGGGTCAGAGAGGGGAAATTTTTTTTGCCGATGTAATCTAAATGGCTTGACCAGCGACAACTTTCCAGAAACTTTATAGCTTTTTGATAATCTCTTATTTCTCCTTCTCGCCACTCAGGCATTATCGGATCAAGGACATTAAAATGGATGTAGTATGGCAAATGAAGTAAATGTTCTTCTCGCCTGACCGGCACTATTTTGTATCTTCCTTCAAACAGCGCCCCCGATCTTTTATATTTTCGATTGAAGTATTTAGCATAACCTATGCCTAATTTACGCATGAATTTAGTTATTCCTTCACTTGCCTTCTGTTTCAATAAAAGATGGAAGTGGTTAGGCAAAAGAGAGAAGGCCAAAATTTCTACAACCAACTTTCTTGGCTTTCTCTCCTTCAATCTATCTGGTGGACTTCGTAAGTCCACCAATTGTCTTTTTGGCGGAGAGGACTGATTTTCTGTTAATTCTCGTGTCAATAATTCTCGTGTTAAATTATTGATAGAACCTGTGTCATTAAATTCGAATAAATCATGGATGCCTCGAAAATAATCCTGATCTTCAATAAAAATATCTCTTTTATCTACGCCACGGTTAAAAACATGATAGATTTCTCCAGTGATTATTTCTCGTTTGTTGGATATTTTGTTGTTGGATATTTTGTTGGACATTTTGGATATTTTTATTACCATTGTTTTCACTTTAATATTAACATGGTGGACTTACGAAGTCCACCAGTTGAGTTTTCCACAGGGGGAAGGTTGTTTTTTGTTTCAGAGTTTATTATGATAGAAAAATATGCCCCGTAGTAGAATTTCAAACGCCTTTACGGGGCAGATAAAAATTTCAAAGAAATTTTATTTGAAATTTCACTACGGGGTATGTCTAAAAAAATTATTATTTCTTTAGTTATTGTTTTGTTCTTCATTACCGGAGGATTTTTTTGGTGGTGGCAAGGCAGAGAAATTAAGGGAAGCCCGGAAGATTACGTGATTAAAGAAACTGCAGAAGGAAAATTTGTAGAAAATAAAAGAGCGGGGTTAACTGTAAGAGTGCCGGAGGGGTGGCGGGCAAAAAAGATGGAAACACAAGAAGGATTGATGGTTTTTTATTCTCCAAAGATAGAAGGGGAGTTACAAAACGACAAGATAGTCCCACCCTTAAGGAGTGGGTGTATAATACATGTTGGTGTAGTATACGAAGGAATGGATATTACTCAAATTAAATTAGAAGCAAAATATAACCTCGCTTTGTTAGGTGTAAAATCAGCAGAATTTGAAGAGGTTATGATAAATAATTACGAAGCCTTAAAAATTATAGCTGATACTGAAAGAATAGGGCCCGTGGTGGGTGTTGATATTTCTTATAAAGATAAAACATACTCTTTTTCGTTAATTTTTGCTCCTGAGGAAAAAGAGGCTTGTGTTCAAGAGCTTGATAATTTTTTAGAAACAATTTTAATTAAGTAAGGTTTCCGTTATGTCTAAACGAAATTTCTTTATTTTTGGGCTAATTCTATTAGTATTAGTAGTATTAGTAAGCTTTTTTATTTTGCCCGGAATTGGTTTGGCTGTTGATTTTGACGATATTGATTTAAGAACATTAGGAAAGCATTTGAGATTGCCAGAAAATAGAGTGCAGGGTTTAATACACTCGCTAATCGGAATATTTCATGATGAATTTGAGGATATGATGACTGCTCGCTGGCATTCTCCTCCTTATCCTACTCCAGAGGAAATGGCAGTGCCGAGCGTTATGAAAAGAGCTGTTCAAGTGCAGGCGCTGAACCATCTTTTAATCGACGCGCCTTTTCAGGTGGTTTGGGGAATTGTCAATAACGCTGTTGAAATTGCTCGTTTAATAGGAGCTAAAGATATTTCAGTGATTTTAGATGAGTTAGAAAGAGAGAGCGTCAAGAAAGCAACCGAATACGGGATAAATTTTTTACTGCAAAATGAAATTAGGATAGCGCCTGGAGCAATGAGTTTTAAGTACACCTCTCGAAAAGGAAATCAAAAAGAAGCTATTTTCCAATACATAATGATTTATCAGCCGATTGACGCAAAGAGAGGCAGGGTTTTAATAAGATTTTATTCACCAAATTATCTTGAACCTCCTATAAATAGAAGTTCCATTGGGAATCTAACGGGAACATACACCGAACTCACCTACGATCTTCCCCCATTTATCGTTGATATTCAAGGAATAGTAGAAGATTACAAATGGGTTGGTAGTCCTTTAATTGATATTGATTTTCCGTCCGAAGTGTCGGATTTGGGAATTAAACCTTTAAGTTTTTGGGAAAGGCAACTCTGGAAACCCACCAAAAGCACAATCAGAGAGGTAGAGGTTATCATAACTAAAGTTGCTGGGGAATCGCTAAAAATAGCAAAAGAATCTGTTATAAGAGCTAGTCAGGCCTTTGTCAGGATTGGTCAGAATATTAGAGGTATTGTTCAGGGTGCGGTTCAAAATATTTGGGATGCTGCTCAAAAATATAATCCTTTTGGAGCGATGGTGGCGCCAATTCCTATTGGGTCTGTTGAAGTTAAACTTCAACAGACCCGAGAATCAACAGAGGAAGAGCCCCTGGAAACTGGGATAGGGCAGGAGATAGGGCGGGTTATGCCAGAAATAGAACTAAAACCAAAGTTAGAGCCAAGGTTAACTCGGGAACAAAGATTGGCTCAAATTCAGGAAATACTTGATGATATTGCTGAAAGAATAGATATAATGGAGCAAAGGGTTGCTGAAACTGTTCAGAAATATCAGTCGGAAAAATTGGTTAAAGCAGAGGTTTCAGAAAAAACAGAAGCTCTAAAAACAGAAGAGGTTGCTGAGGAAGTTGAAGAATTAGAAGAAGAAACAAAGGAAATAGAAAAGGAAGAAGTTGAGCAAAAAGAAATAGTTTTTTGTGACATAAATGCGACAAACCGTCCTCTCGGAAACAAAATCATTTTTAACGAGATTGCCTGGATGGGGAGCTTGCCAAGACAAGGAGAAACAATCAGACAGGCGGCTAACAATGAATGGATTGAGTTAAGAAATATCTCTGGGACAGCAATCAATTTAACCGGCTGGCAACTTTTAGATAAAGATAACCAAATCAAAATCATCTTAAGGAGCGGAGACCCGATCTCCGCCCTTTCTATTGATGACTTCGGGGGCGGAGATCGGGTCTCCGTTATTTCTGCTAATGGCTTTTTACTTTTAGAGAGGACGAATGATGATTCAGCGCCCAATGCGGCGGCTGATTTTATTTATAGCGGCGGGCTTGATAATATTGATGAAGCTTTGTATCTTTTTAGCCCTGACTGTCAGCTTCAAGACAAAGTTTTAACTAATCCCAATTGGCCAGCTGGCGATAATACTTCCAAAAGAACAATGGAGAGAAGGCCGGATTTTAATTGGCAAACCAGCTTAAATCCTGGCGGCACGCCAAAAAGAGAAAACAGTCCAGGATATGTTGAAATTGTTAGAAGGGGAGGCGGCGGAGTAAGAACACCAGCGCCAGTCCCAACGCCAGCGCCTGCGCCAATACCAACAACAGAAGAAATAATTTCAACGTTAAAAATTTTAATTTCAGAAATCCAAATTACCGGAGGCCCGGGCAAGACCGAAAACGATTTTATTGAATTATACAATCCAACAGATAAAGATGTTTATTTAGGTAATTATGGAGGAGGTCATATTCAATTAGTCAAACGAACAGAGAACGGACAGAATAATGACAGCATTAAGTCCTGGCGGGGAAACGCTGCAGCAAAAATTCCTCGTCGAGGATATTATTTATGGGCAAGGTCTGAAGATGAAAGTTATCCGCGTTCAATAAACGCTGATGCCTGGACCACGGAAGGTATTTCCGAGGACAATGGAATAGCCCTGCTTTGGAGGCGAGGTGATGAGAGCTTTATAATTGACGCTGTGGGTTGGGGCGAGTTTAATAATGTTTTGTTTGAAACCGCTTCTTTTCCCCGAAACCCAGCCAAAAATCAAAGTTTAGGCCGAAAATTGTCAACCGCCACCGAGGGCTATATTTATCAAGACGCTAACAACAATTCTCAGGACTTTGAGATCCAAACACCTACCCCAAAAGCAAAAAATAAAACTTTTACAGAACCTAAACCCGAACCTAAACCTGAGCCTAAACCTGAATCTAAACCTGAACCTAAACCCGAAGGACCTCTTTTAACTGTCGTCATTAACGAAATCGCCTGGATGGGGACGAAGGCATCAACAAGTGATGAATGGATTGAATTTTATAACCCGGCCGATTCAAAAATTGATATTGCTAACTGGTCAATCTATGGGGTAGATACCAGAAAGTGCCTAAATTTTTTTGACGCTGACGGTAAAAAAACCACTATTATTCCAGCTGGCGGCTATTTAATTTATGCCAATCGTGAAAATAGTATTCGGGACAACCAAGGCCTATCAATTGTTGATATCTGGGATGCGACAATAGGAATGAATAATAGTTCTCCTGGTCAGTTGGTTCTCTACGATGCAAAAGATTGTCAAGGGAATATAGTAGACACTGTTAATCAATCTACTGGAAACTGGTTTGCCGGGAAAAATGAAAATCTAGGGACACCAGAGAACCCAAACTGGCTTAGGGTCTCAATGGAAAGAATTAACTCAAGGGCGTCCGGCTCTAATTCCAATAATTGGGCGAGCAACAATAGAGTGATTATCAATGGCAGGGACGCGGACAGAAATTTAATTTTAGGGACCCCTAGGGATAGAAATAGCATTTTGCATATTTCTTCTGCCGCCGGCACTAAAGACGACCCTTATAAAATTTACGATGTAATTGGCCTTCAAGCCATTAACAATAAACCCCAGGCCTGGTATCAATTGGCCAATAACATTGACGCTTCTTCCACCTCTGCCCTGGACTGGAACAACGGTCAGGGATTCGTGCCAATCGGCAATAACGATCGTCCCTTTACCGGACATTTTGATGGTCGAAACCATATCATAAAAAATTTATATATGAGCGGCTGGAGAACTTTTATGGGCTTATTTGGGAAAGTTGAAGGAAATGCGACAATTAAAAACCTGGGCTTAATAAATGTAAAGATTGATGGTTCTGGTCATAACCAGATTGGAGGATTGGTTGGAGATCTGGGTTCTAACGCGACAGTATCCGAATGCTATGTTACCGGAGAAGTGAGGGGACAGAACAATGTAGGAGGTTTGGTTGGTCTTCTTCACGGTTCTGTTGAGAATTGCTATTCTCAGGCAACAGTGAATGGCAAAGGCGAAGGAGTTAAAAGAGTTGGCGGTCTGGTTGGACGACTTGAGGGTGGCGGCGCCGTGCGAAGATCTTATTCTGCAGGGCAAGTCATAGGACAAGGCGACGATATTAATGGATTTATTGGAGCGGTGCATGGAACTGCTGAGTATAATTTCTGTGATTTGCAGGCCTCAGAACAGGATAATTGCAATGGAGCCACAGGCAAGTGGACTTCGGGAATGAAAAGCAAAGTCACCTTTACCAGCGCTAATTGGGATATTGATGCTAATGGTACTGCTGACATTATCTGGGACATCGAGGAAGGCAGAACCCACCCTTTCTTAAAAGCCAGTAGCTGGATTCCTCTTTCTGGTCCCACGCTTGACCAAGGCGCAGGAGTAAAAGATGACCCTTATATAATTAGAACTCTCCAAGACCTTCAAGATATGAACTTAGAGAGAGATGCTTATTACCGATTAGCCAATAACATTGACGCTTCCCCTGCCAGAGAATGGAACAATGGCCAGGGATTCGCGCCAATCGGCAATAGCACCCGTCCCTTTACCGGTCATTTTGATGGTCAGGGCTACACCATAAATAGGTTATTCGTAAAAGATCTTGACTATTCTGAGGCCGGTTTGTTCGGGAGAATCAGTGGCAATGCGGTCATTAAAAATGTAGGGATAGTTGACGCTGAGATTATTGGGATTAGTGGGATTAGTGGTGGATTCGTTGGGGGTTTAGTTGGAAAGGTATTAGTTAATTCATCGGTTTTCATTTCCAATTGTTTTACCACTGGTAATATATCCGTTGGTCATAACGTAGGCGGTCTCGTTGGTTACCTTGGGGCAGGCACAATAGAAGATTGTTATTCTCTGACAACTGTAAGCGGAACAGAAAGTAACTCCAGAGTCGGGGGCTTGATTGGACAGCTTTGGGGCGGCGCCGTGCGAAGATCTTATTCTGCAGGACAAGTCATAGGACAAGGTCAGAGCGTTAATGGATTTATTGGAGCGGTGCATGGAAATGCTGAGTATAATTTCTGTGATTTGCAGGCCTCAGGACAGAATAGTTGCAATGGGGCTACAGGCAAAGAGACCCCACAAATGAAAGACATAGATACCTTTGCCAATGCTGGCTGGAGCATTGGCACCACTGCCGATGCCATTTGGGGTATAAATAATGAGACAAATCAAGGATACCCCTTTCTTAAAGTTTTT
>CAZUDS010000035.1:0-6916 GCA_964619425.1 uncultured Candidatus Saccharibacteria bacterium | reverse complement strand
GTGCTTCGAATTTAAAATGTTATTTGGTGCTTGGTGCTTGGAATTTAAAGAAATATAGATTGCAGATATTTGATTTCTGCGATTTTGCACAACGCTCGGGATTCTTACACCTTAAGATATCCTTAAAAAAGGAAGAATATGGCTAACATATTTTCTCAACAACGTAAAAAAATAGTTTATTTATTAGTTATTTTTATTGCCCTAATTTTGTCAATTTGGCTGATTGTTCAGAGAGATATTTTTGTCAAAGACCCTGTCGTTGAGGAGGAAATTGAAATTTTGAGACGTCCTAAAATAGATTTTTCGGTTTTGCAATTACCTCAATTAAAAGAACTCCAACTCTTAGAGGAGGTGCCGTCAGTAGAAGAGGAGGTTGGAAGAGAAAATCCGTTCCTACTATATTAATCGTTAATACGTACGAATTTGATTCGCGAATATCAATCCCTTAGGGAGTTGCCTTTGGCAACAGCGCGAATTTAGATTAGTTAAAATTCGCGATATGAGCTTAATCCAACAATTAGTTAAAAAGGGTCTTTTAAGTAAAGAGAGGGCGACTGACTTAGAATTTGAAATAAAAAGGTCTGACAAAAAAGAGGAAGAAGTTCTTTTATCTAAAAGAGAAGTTTCAGAAAATGTTCTTTTTCAATTAAAAAGCGAATCCTTGGGGTTTCCTCTCAAAAGTGTTGTCTCAGAAGATGTGTCTCCAGAGGCCTTAGATTTAATTCCTGAAGAGTCGGCCAAATATTACAAAATGGTTCCGCTGGCAAAAAAAGGAAATGCCTTAGAGGTAGGCATGCTTTATCCTGAGGACTTGAAAGCTCAAGAGGCCTTGCAGTTTTTAGCCCGAGAAAAGAAATTTACTTATCAGTTCTTTTTAATTTTACCTTCTGTTTTTAGGGATCTTCTGAGAAGATACAAAACGCTAAAAGGAGAGGTGGGCAAGGCCCTGGAAGAACTGGAAGCCGAATTGGTTTCTGAAAAAAAAAGGCCTGAAGCAGAAACAGCTGAGTTAGGAAGATTGGCAGAGGAGGCCCCGATTACTAAGGTGGTGGATGTAATCTTACGTCATGCCGTAGAAGGAAGGGCTTCCGATGTTCATATTGAGGCCGTCCGGGAGAGAATCCGTATTCGTTTCCGGGTTGATGGCGTTTTATACTCTTCCCTTTTTTTGCCTCTTCATGCCCGTCCGGCAGTTATTGCTAGAATAAAAATTTTAGCCAACCTCAAGATTGATGAAACCCGCCTTCCCCAGGATGGAAGGTTTTCCGCTCATATTATTGATAAAGATATAGATTTTAGGGTTTCTACTTTTCCTACCAGTTCGGGAGAGAAAGCGGTCTTAAGGGTTCTTGATCCATTAATGGGTAGACGTAGCTTTGAAGACATGGGACTTAGCGGTAGAAATTTGACTGTCATCAATAAAGCCATTAAAAAGCCCTTTGGTATGATTTTGGCAACCGGTCCTACTGGCTCTGGCAAGACCACTACCCTGTATGCTATTTTAAATCTTTTAAACAAGGAAGCCGTTAATATTCTTACTGTTGAAGATCCGATTGAGTATTATATTGAGGGAGTTAACCAATCAGAAGTGAAGCCAGGAATTGGCTATGATTTTGCCAGAGCCCTGCGCCATATGGTAAGGCAGGACCCTGACATTATGATGGTAGGCGAAATTCGCGATGAAGAGACCGCTTCTTTAGCTATCCATGCTGCCCTAACTGGTCACGTCCTTCTATCAACTCTTCATACTAATAATGCTATTGGAGCCATACCCCGGCTTATTGATATAGGAATTAAACCATTCCTTATTCCTCCCACTCTCAATATTGTTATTGCCCAGAGATTGATAGGGCGCCTCTGTCCTTATTGCAAGAAGAAAGAGCCCGCTCCTTCTGAAATACAGGACCTGATCTTAAAAGAAATCGCAGCCATTCCCGAGAAAGCCAGAGAAGGGCTTGATATCCCAGCGAAGATCTTCCTTTATAAAGCAAAGGGCTGCAAGAAGTGCAACCTTAAGGGCTTTGCCGGTCGTATCGGGCTTTTCGAAATTTTGGTAATGACGGACTCTCTGGCAGAAGTCATCAGAAAGGAATCCTCGGAAAAGGTTATTAGAGACGAGGCAGAGAGGCAAGGAATGGTTAGTATGCGCCAGGACGGGATATTAAAGGTCTTAGAGGGCTTAACTTCAATTGAGGAGGTCTTAGGAGCAACGGCTGAGGGGTAACTGGTTTTCTCAGCCCAGCACTCAGTGTTCTGAGTGCTGGGTCGTTAGAAAACCGTTACCCAGCACTCAGCGCTCTGAGTGCTGGGTGTAAGACCCGCTAAATTCGCTTGCCCCGCAAGCGGGACCGCGCTCATTAAGCGGCTCTAACACATGAAAAACTATTTTACTTGGCTTACAAGATTATCGGATTTAGCCATAAAAGCCAAGGCCTCTGACCTTCATATTTCTGTTGGTCACCCTCCAATTTTAAGAATAGCTGGCCATTTACTTCCTGTTCCCAATCGGCCTAGATTTCTTCCAGAAGACACTAGTGGTTTGGCTTTTGCTCTAATGACCGACGAGCAGAGAGCGCGTTTTTTTAAAGAAAAAGAAATTGATTTTTCATATGTCTTAAAAGACGTGGCTCGTTTCCGGGTTAATGTTTTTTTTCAGAGCAATGTTATTAGCGTTGCTTTAAGATCTGTCCCGGCCAAGATTCCAACGATTGAGGAATTAAGTTTGCCGCCTACTCTTCGAGAATTTACTCGGAGTTCTCAGGGTTTTGTTTTGATGACCGGGCCCTCGGGCCAGGGAAAATCAACGACCTTAGCTGCTCTTCTTGATGAAATTAACCATACCAGGGGTGAGCGTATTATTACCATTGAAGATCCCATAGAATATGTTTTTAAGGATGATAAATGCGTTATTGAGCAAAGAGAGGTTTATCGAGATACCCCATCTTTTGCCCGGGCTCTCAGGTCCACCTTTCGCCAAGACCCGGACATTATTATGGTAGGGGAGATGAGAGACCCTGAGACAATGGCCATTGCTCTTTCTGCCGCTGAAACCGGGCATTTGGTTTTTGCCACTTTACACACCAATTCTGCCGGCCAGACAGTCCACCGGATTGTTGACTCTTTTCCTTCTGCTCAACAAAGTCAAGTTAGAGCTCAATTATCCGGGTCTTTGTTCGGCATTATTTCCCAACGTCTTCTGCCGACAGTTAAAGGCGGTCTGATTCCTACCTGTGAAATAATGTTTAATACCCCGGCGATTGCTAATTTAATCCGGGAAGGAAAGATTCACGAAATCCCCATTGTTATTGAGACATCAGCTGAAAAGGGAATGATCTCTCTTAATCGTTCTTTAGCCAATTTAGTTAAAGCAGGGGAGGTTGCTTTAGAGACCGCTCTTTCTTATTCTTCGTCGCCGGCGGAGTTGGAGAGAATGGTTGAGTAACTGGTTTTGTCAGAATTTCCGAGCCCGAAGGGCGACGGAAATTCTGTTAGAAAATCGTTACCCCTCCTTTTCGCGCTTGCGCAAAAGGAGGGGGCGTAAGACCGACTAAATTCACTCCTGCCTTGCTGGCAGTCGTCCATTAAGTCGCTCTAACACATGAAATTCAACTACCAAGTTAGAACTCAGACAGGGGAACTGAAAGTTGGTCAAATAGAGGCCTCGGGTTATGAGGCCGCCCTTGATATTTTGCAAAAATACGGTTACTATGTTACTTTTTTAAAGGAAGTTGAAGAAAAAAGCTTGCTGGCAAGAGAAATTAAACTTTTTCAAAGGATTACCAGGAGAGACACCATGCTTTTTACAAGGCAATTGTCTGTTCTGTTGCTTTCTCAGGCTCCGCCCGTAGAGGCCCTTCATACTTTGGCGAGCCAGGCCTCAAACTCTAATTTGAAGGACAAAATTCTAAGGATTGCCTCAGATATTGAAGGAGGAACATCTTTTTTCAAGGCCCTTTCTAATTATCCAAAACCATTTTCCAGTTTTTATGTGAATATGGTTAAGTCCGGAGAGGAGTCAGGCAATCTTCCCCGGACTCTTAATACTTTGGCCGACCACTTGGAAAGAGAATATGACCTTTCATCTAAACTAAAGGCAGCCATCCTCTATCCTGCTTTTGTGTTGTTTATTATGTTTGTTATGTTTGTTTTGATGCTCTTTTTTATTTTTCCCGAATTAGAAAGGGTCTTAGCGGCAGTAGGTGGAGAATTGCCGGCGATTACTCTTTTTGTGATAAATTTGGCTAATTTTATCAGGCAATGGTTCTTTGTTTTATTTTTGTTTTGTTTGGCCGGTCTCGGTCTTTTAGTTTATTACCTCAGAATGGCTGAAGGTAAAGCAGTTTTTGATAATATTTTGTTGCGTTTTCCTTTCTTAAAAAATCTTTTGAAGAAAGTTTATTTAGCCCGTTTTGCTGAAAACCTTTCTACCCTTATTACCGGCGGCCTTCCCATCGCCCAGGCGCTGGAAATCAGCAGTAAAGTCGTCGGCAACACTGTTTACCAAAAAATTATTTTGATGGCTCGAGACGGCGTGAGAAAAGGAGAGAGCGTTAGCTCAGTTTTTAAACGTTTTCCCAATGTTATTCCTCCTTTAGTTGTTCAAATGCTTTTTATCGGTGAGCGGACCGGCCAGCTTGATAAAGTTCTTGCCGAATTAGATATTTTTTATAAAAAAGAAGTGGACCTGGCAGTAAATAAATTCATCAGTTTATTAGAACCCCTTTTAATTGTCTTTTTGGGATTGGCAGTGGCTGCTCTTGTTTTGACTGTTCTCCTACCGATTTACCGAATCGGAGTTTAGTAAATCTTAACCCCACTTTCTTTAATATCTTTAATTACAAAATACAATAATCAGCGATAATCAGTTTACCCCGTTAGATACGAAGTTATCTAACCGGCGCGAGTCAGCGTCAACCCCGTTAGAGATTTGTTCTCTTGGCGCTTCTTCTTCGCCTCTGTAATCTCTAACGGGGTCAATCAGCGAGATTCTTGTACTTAAAAAGAGTGTGGACAGCTGTAATAATCCTTAAAAACTTCTATTTCGTAATTCAAAGTTTAACAAAAGTTGTCTTTGAATATTAAAAACGTTAAAATAGAAGACACAATCGTCTAAAGGTCGAAGAATATCAAGAAATACATAAATACATATTACATATTATGCAAAAGAAAACCGGTTTTACCTTGATTGAACTTTTAGTGGTTATTGCTATTATTGGTATTTTGGCTTCTGTTGTTTTGGTAGCTTTGGGCGGGGCAAGAGAAAGAGCCAGAGATTCTAGAATTCTTACTGCTATGGCTCAACTGAGAACCAAAGCATTGTTGATAGCAGACGCGGAAGGGAATTTTTTGAGATTAGATAGCGCTCAAAATCCTTGCGCTTATGATGGCGAAATGACAATGCTTTGCAACGATATTAGCGCTAACCTTGCTCCTCCAGAGACCTTTGGGAACGCAAACTTTCGGGCAGATGCCAGAAGATATTGTGTTTGGACTCATCTCAACACAGATAGAGCGGGTGGGCCAGATCATTACTGTATTGACAGCACAGGAAGAGCGATAAGAACAACTACTAATCCAAATGTCGCTGCCCATTGTGGAGCCGGGACAACAGTATTCACCTGTCCTGCTTCCTAACCTGCTCTCTAATCTGCCGGAGTGAAAAACAATAAAAAGAAGAAATTTTTGACGGGACTTGCCCCGTTAGAGGATATAAGGCCTTGGCGAAGGCACCAAGAGAGTAAATCTCTAACGGGGTTTACCTTGATTGAACTTCTGTTGGTCTTAGCTATTATTGTGCTTTTAGCGAGCCTTATTGTTGTTTATATTGGGCAGACAAGGGCTAGGGCGCAAGACGGAGGGATAAGAGCCAATCTGACTCAGGTAAGATATGTGGCAACTTTTGTTTATGAGCAGGACAATTCTTTTCAGAATCTTTGCGCCAAAGGCACCCTCAATAATATTAACCCTAACTTAAACGTTATTGAAAAAGAAGTAATGAAAAGAAATGGCCAGAGAGATGTTGTTTGTTATGCTTCCCGAGATGAGTTTTGTGTTCAATCGCCCTTGGCTTCGGCCGGATATTTTTGTATTGATTCCACTGGTAGAGTCACTTCTCGTGAAACAAATTGCGATTTAGCTAACTTAAGGTGTCCTTAGAGCGCGGACTTTGAACCCGCGCTCTTCCCTTTCTTCAGGTGACAGTCACCTCTTTTAGAGGTCTGAGAACCTGCGTCAGTAAAGGCATTTTGGTCAAGGAAATCAATTTTGGCATGATTTTTTTCAGAAATGGACTTGAAAATGTTCGAAGCCGGGATCTGAACACAAATCAACTGGTGGACTTCGTAAGTCCACCAGTTAGTCCACCAGTTGAGAAAATCCTGGAATTTCTATTTCCTTAAAAACTTGACATTTCTAAATCCTCTTTACAAATACCTCTTTAATTATTAACTTTAATTGTTAACAGAAGGCCTGATTTGTGGTAAAGTTTTAGAATATGTCTTGTTTTTTGTTTTTTCTCTATTTCTTTATTTTTCTTCTTGGCCTCATTGTTGGCTCTTTTTTGAATTCTTTTATTTATCGTTTATCTTTGCCTCGGAAAATTGAGGCAGAAAGGTCTTTCTGCCCCCACTGCCACCATTCTTTAAGCTGGAAAGATTTAATTCCAGTGTTAAGTTTTTTAGTCCTTAAGGGCAAATGCCGTTATTGCCAAAAACCTATTTCATTACAATACCCCTTAGTAGAGTTAGTCACAGGAATTTTATTTGTTTTGATATTTTGGCATTGGGGCTTGGGATTTGATTTGACATTTGGATTTTGGCATTTGGATTTTTTGCAACTTTTTTATCTTTTCATCATCACGTGCCTTTTAATCATAATCTTTGTTTACGACCTAAAACATTATATCATCCCTGACAAA
>CAZUDS010000034.1:0-7122 GCA_964619425.1 uncultured Candidatus Saccharibacteria bacterium | reverse complement strand
AGGACTCCGAAGGCTCTGGTTTTCCCCAGAATCCTCCTTTGTTCATACTGGATCTGTATCAGCCACGGCGCGATGAATATGTCCCTGGACCTTGTACTCACCGCCCGTCAACTCAAGCGAGCTGGGAATGTCCAAAGTCCCCGCCCTCTATGCTTTATGTAATATTCATTTAGCTTAGAGGGCGGGGACCAAGGCAAGCTCAGTGAGAAGGAGTAAGTCGTAACAAGGCATCCGTAGGGGAACCTGTGGATGGATCAATTTTATTAAAAATTGGTTGACTAAGGTTGAGGATTGAGAATTCTATTCTTGACTTTAGGGAGTTGATCGAATCTCCTTAACATTCGATTAAAACTGCGCGGGGCAATTTCAGACAACAACAAATTACAGTTAGCAAAGCCGCCCTTAGGGGCGGTTTTGCGTTTATAATATTGTTGTCCGCCACAATCACGCTCAAGGTAGGTTTGACCGGATTCCATAAACCCCGTTAGAGAACTTCGTTCTCTAACGGCTTGCGCTGTCGACGGCTTTCTCTAACGGGGTAAAGATTTGTTCTTAATTTTGTTTTTTATTGTAATTTATGATAATATAGAGATTGGAAAAGTCCGCCAAAATTTTCAAAGATTTAGATTCGTTCTTTAACTCGCTCTAATGGGCGTGTAGCTCAGTTGGTTAGAGCGTTGCACTGATAATGCAAAGGTTCCGTGGTTCGAGTCCACGCACGCCCACTCGTAGAATTACATAAAACTTCTTTATGTTGGGGGAGGGGAGCGAGCTTGCGCCGGTTAGAGGTTTGTTCATTTTGGTCTTCTTTCCAATTTGTAAATCTCTACGGGGCTTGCCCCGTTAGAGATTTGCTTTCTTTGTCTTTTTTCCTTACCCCTGTAATCTCTAACGGGGCTTACCTCACCCGCATAGAGAAGAAAAAGGTCTATTAAAAATTAATTAAAAATTAATGCAAAATAAAACAATGAAAAATAAAAATTCGGTTTATATAATTTTAGGATTAATCGGGGCCGTGATAGTCCTTATCTTTTTTATCGCGGCCACGGATGAGCCAACAAAAGAGACGGCGCCGGAAAAGGAACCAGCGCCAGTCGTAGAAGAACAAAGAAAAATTAAGCAGTGGGATTCTCAGCCCGAAATGATTATTGATAAACAAGCTGCTTATACCGCTATTTTAGAAACCAACAAGGGAAATATTAAAATCAAACTTTTTAGTAGAGAAAATCCAATAACTGTTAATAATTTTGTTTTCTTGGCTCAACAGGGATTTTATGAGGGCATAATTTTTCATCGGGTTATTAATGGTTTTATGATTCAAGCGGGCTGTCCCTATGGCACAGGAATGGGCGGTCCGGGCTATACAATTCCTGATGAGTTCAAGCCGAAAAATAGAAATGACAGAGGAACAATATCAATGGCAAACGCCGGGCCAAACACCGGTGGCAGCCAATTTTTTATCAATCTGGTTAACAATAATTTTCTTGATACCCGCCATCCCGCTTTTGGTAAAGTTATTGAAGGAATGGATATTGTTGAAAAAATCGGCCGGGTCGCTACCGGAGGCCAGGATCGTCCGATTGATAATGTGGTGATTGAAAAGATAGAAATTATAAGCCCTTGATTACATCGCGCAATGTTTTTTCAACGCGCTTTATGCTTTCGTCATAAATTATAAAAATATGAAGCTGAAAAACTTATCAAAATTAAGAAGCAAAAGACCCGTCCGCGCTTGGGCCCTGGCCAGCCGGTTAGAACACAGAAGAATTAAAAACCGAGTCCGCCCGGGACGGATGAAGGCAGGGGAGAAGATAAGGTCTTCTTCGCCCAAGAAGAAATAAAATAACTAAAGGTCGCAGTTTTTAACTAAACCCGCCTAAATTTTTTTAAATTCTGGCGGGCAATAAAAAGATTTATTATGACTAAAGAAGTTATAAAAAAAGACGGGACAAAAGAACCCTTTGATGCTGAAAAAATCAGAAAGGCAATTGCCTTGGCTGTTGAGCAAGCTGGTTTATCTGAAGAGAAGGAAGATGAAGTAATTGAGCAGGTGGCAACTGCGGTGATTAAGACAATCGAAGAAAAAGAGGAAATAGCCGCCTCAGAAATCAGAGAAAAAATCCTCAGCGAGTTAGATAGCGTTGAACCCTCTGTTTCTGCTGCCTGGCGAAAGTACGACCAAAAGAAGAAAAGGACTTAAATTTTGTTGTATCGGAAACCGAAAAATCTGCGTCCTTCGGACTTGATTTTTCGGTTTCCGATATATAGAAACATAATGAAACTTACTATTAAGACAACAAATTTAAGTTTAACGCCGGCCATAAAAAGAGCAATTGAAAAAAAGATTGCTGTTTTAGATAAATTTATTTTGCCTATTGATGCCTCGGTTGAGGCCTTTATTGAAGTATCTGTTGAAACTCGCCATCATAAAAAAGGAAAAATTTATTACGCGGAAGCGAATATTAAGGTTCCGGGTAAAATTATTCGGTCCGAAGCAAGAGAAGAAAATATTTATCAAGCCATTAATACAATAAAAGATGGGCTTCAGGTGATGTTAAAAAAGCGCAAAGAAAAAACATTACAAAGAAGAAAAGAAAAAGTGCTTACCTGATAAAAAATAAAATAAAGAATAAATAAAATGTCAAACCCGCCTTTGTAAAAACTTCGGCGGGGCAGGGGACTAATTGAGAAAAAATAATTGAATAAAATAAATGAAAATAAATCAGATCTTAAAAGTTGAGCCGGTAATTGAAGAGAAGGTCTTTAGTGTTTCGGAATTCTTGGATTCCTTGAATGAAATTTTAAAGCCGTGCCGGTTGATTGTTCGGGGCGAGATTGCAGAAAAAATGAATAATTATCCCCGTTACACTTTTTTTAATCTTTTGGATAAAGATGGTTCCATTCTGAGGTGTTTTGCCTGGAAAAAAGTGATTGAAAATTTAGGAATAGAATTAGAACCCGGAATGGAAGTTAAGGTCATTGGTTATCCTGAGATAAGAAAAGATAGGGGAGAATTAAAGTTTCAAGCGGAGAGAATTGAATTAGTGGGAGAAGGGGTTTTGAAAAAACAATTTGAGGTTTTAAGGAAAAAATTAGCCGCTTTGGGTTATTTTAGCCCAGAAATTAAAAAACCAATTCCTAGGTTTTGTGAAAACATTGGATTGATTACTTCCAAATATGGTAAAGGAGCAAAGAAAGATTTTGAAACCCATCTAGGGAAATTTGGTTTCCAAATCCTCTTTTACGATGTTCGGGTTGAGGGGAGTTTTGCCCTAGATGAAATTATTGAAGCGATTAATTGGTTTAACCAAAATTTTCCTCGCCTCGATATTTTGGTCTTAACCAGGGGTGGCGGCGATTGGAAAAGCTTGCAACCGTTTAATACCGAAGAGATGGTAAAGGTTATCCGCGCCTCCAGAATTCCTATTATTACCGGCATAGGTCACGAAGATGATGAGACCTTAGCTGGTTTCACGGCTGATTTGAGGGCCTCAACCCCCACTCACGCGGCAAAGATTTTAAGTGAAAATTGGAAATCGGCCTCTATCAATGTTTATGAATTTGAAAAGAATCTTATTTCCTCAATTAATAAACTTTTTAAGAATGTTAAAGAAAAAATTAATCTTTTCCAGAAAAATTTGGCTAACAAGATAGAAGAGGAAATTTCTTTTAGACAAAAGAATCTTAAAGATTTAATAAGAGACCTGAATTACTTTTTTCAAGGTTATTTTCAGAAATTTTTACTCTTGGAGAAAGAACTTAAAAAGAATTTTTCAAAAGTTAAAATTTTAATAGAAAATCAAAAAATAAAAGTGGGGCAATATTTGGAGGACTTAATTAAAAGTCAAAATTGGTGGAAAGAAAAAGTTGAAAATATCTTAAAACAAGAAGAAAAAAAACTAATCCTCTCCAGCCCCGTTTTAAAATTAAAACAGGGCTATACTATTACCTTAGATGAGGTCGGAAGTATAATAAAAGAACCAGCAAAATTAAAAATTGCTCAAACAATTAAAACAAAGTTTTATAAAGGTCAGGTCTTATCAAAAGTTAAAAAAATTGAGAAATAATATGCCCGAAGAAAAATTTAATTTTACCAAGTCCTATCAAGAGATTGAGGAAATTAATGAATGGTTTCAAGGCGAAGATATAGATTTAGATGAGGCCTTAAAGAAATATGAAAGGGGATTAGAGCTGGTTGAAAAGTGCAAAAATCGGCTAAAAGAAGCGGAAAATAAATTTGAAGAAATAAAAAAGAAACACTTGATTGAGGAATAAACGCCGGTTGGAAAGGATAGGGCCTTGAACTCTATAGAAATCCGTTAGAAATCTTTTGCCCGTTAGAAATCTTTGATAGATTTCTAACGGGGATCGTCCTCGTCCCAAAGAAAATTAAGGGTATATATTGGTTGATCTTGTCAATTAAAGACTGTTTTTGATTTTTAACCTAAAACTGATAAGATTAACTAGGGCGACTATAATTGGACAAATAAAGAGACCAGCTATGATTATTTGTCTGTCTGGTAAGGTCTTGGTAATGAAAAGTAAAAACAGGGTTCCCAAAAACCAATCAATTGTATCCCAAACAATGTAATTTCCTTCTTTGATTTGATTTCTGCGCTTGAAAAATGACTTTATGCTGTCTCCGGCCATTGTGCCAAAACCCATAATCAGACCAATTAAAGCTCCTCTGCCCTGAATTAAGCCCACCAAAACAGCGGTTAAAATTCCAAAGAACCAACCAGCATAAGTTTTGTTCTTGCCCAACCAAGATATAGAGATAGGAATATAAAGTTTTTTTAGAGACCTGTTTTTCAGGCAAAATTTTGCCCCGACGGCCGGCGCCCCATTAGCCAATAGGGCGGGCAAAAAGAACCAAACAGTTTGAAAAATTAAATCAAATAAAGAATGAACCATAGTTTTTGCCGTTCATTAAGAGAGAAATTAGAGGGTGCTATTGTTTATTATACACCAAAGCAATTAACTCCCAACCACGTTTCGGCTTTAAGATATGTGATAGTTGTTATTGTGGGGTGGTTGATCTTAAGCAATAGACATCATCTGGCTTTTGGATTTTTTGTTTTAGGAGCCCTGACTGATGCCTGGGACGGAGCCCTAGCCCGCCAGAGAAATCAAGTTACTGATCTAGGCAAAATTATTGATCCCTTAGCCGATAAACTGTTATTTCTTGTTCCTTTAATTATGATGGGCTGGCGATATTTGGCTGTTTGGTTGATTATTCTTTTAGTGGCTATAGAGCTGTTATTAGTTTTATTGGCTGGAATAAAATACGTTTTAATTTCCAAAATTCCTCAGAAATTGGGAGCAAATAAATGGGGAAAGAGAAAGTTTCTTTTTCAGGCAATAGTAGTAATACCATTATTATTTTTAGCGCCCGAAACAGAGGTTTTTATTCTAATTCTAAATCTTTGCTTGGGAGTTACCGCTTTTTTGGGTCTTTTAAGCATTATTTTCCACGTTTTATTGCCTAAAAATTTTTAAATTCTCAAACATCTGTGGCGGTCTGGCGGTATTTGATACCGCCAGACTAGTAGAGATTTGGTAAAAAAAGTTTTCCACAATTTAATTTTTTGAGGAAAGTTGTATAATAACTTTAATGATTCAAAATAACCAACAAAAGAGTCGTCTGGTGCCTCAAAAAATTTTTCTGACAAAGGGAATCGGAAGGCATCGGGATAAACTGCTTTCTTTTGAGCTGGCTTTACGTGAAGCGGGAATTGAGAAATGTAATCTGGTTACTGTTTCAAGTATTTTTCCTCCGAGATGTAAATTCATTTCCAAAGAAGAGGGCGTGAAGCTTTTAAGGCCCGGGCAAATCACATTTTGCGTGATGTCTCGCAACCAAACGAACAAGGACGGAAAATTAATCGCTTCGTCTGTCGGGCTTGCCCTGCCAAAACAAAAAAATAATTGCGGTTATTTGTCGGAATACCACTGCGAGAATAGAAGTGAAAAAAACGCAGGAAATTATGCGCAAGAATTGGCTGAAATAATGCTTTCTACTATTCAGGGAAAAGATTGTCTTGAAAGAACCGATTTTATTTCAGGAGCCGCTAGGGGCAAAAATAATCTCTGGACAACTACTATTTCTGTGGCGGTATTTGTTTAAGATATCTACCGCCGCAATTTTCCAAAATAAATTTAAACCAATAGGTGTATTTTTGAGGATTTTCTCAGCATCCTCTTTTTATTTATCGTCTCGAAATTTGAATAAATCAAATTCCGACAGCCCTCAACCTTCGGTTGAGAGCTGGACCAGATACCCAGCACTTATTTTTATAAAAATAAGTGCTGGGCGAAGGGAGATAGCGCGCGAGCAAAACGAGCGCCTATCTGGTATTATGCAACTGATGGAATGGTGAAAAATTTTCAAAGAAAATTTCTGGCGGAGAGGGTGGGATGAGTTGCCCGAAGGCATTGCCGCCTCGTCTCGCTCGGCGCAATTCGGGGATTTAACCATCGCCACCCCTAAATAGAAATTTATAAGGACCTGCGGTCCTCAAATTTCTATGCGGAGAGGGTGGGATTTGAACCCACGTGTCCAATGGACCCACGGTTTTCGAGACCGGGCTGTTTAGCCAAACTCCAGCACCTCTCCTTCTGCCTCTCTCTAATGTTCGAAGCCGGGATCTGTACATATGCGCTCACTTCGTTCGCGCATATACGCGGATTTACGCTGATTTAGAATTATCCGCTGATTTACGCTGATAAGTAAGGTATTCCTTTTTAATCAGCGTCTATCAGCGTTAAAAAGTTAATCAGCGTTATATCAGCGTATCGGAATTTTCAAATTCCGATATATAGAACATAAATCTTTGACTGATGGATTAAATTTGATAAAATAATAGAGAAAGCGTGCTCCATTTTGCCGTTTCGCGACTCGGGAGCGAAAAATGTCGTTCAAGGTTTATCCCGGAAATCTTCGCGAGTGCAAACCCCGTTAGAGAATAGCAGGCGTGTTTAATAGATTAAGAGATCGATTCTCTAACGAGGTAAAACAGAAGCGATTAGATTTTTATATCGGAAACTGAAAAATCAAGTCCGAAGGACGCAGATTTTTCAGATCTTCCGATTAAGCCCGCTCTACCCCGCCCTCTATGCTCA